>DASZYL010000178.1:0-8431 GCA_035545385.1 Sphingomicrobium sp.
GGCGATCCGCTATGTCGCCGACATGCTCGGCATGGCGCACCTCCGCGGCCTAGAAGTCGCGACCTTCTACACGATGTTCAACCTCGAGCCGGTCGGTCGCTTCCACGTCCAGGTGTGCGGAACGACCCCGTGCATGCTGCGTGGGTCCGACGACGTTTTCGAGGCTTGCTACAAGCGCGGGCTGAAGAAGGGGCACACGACTAAGGACGGCCTCTTCACGCTGACCGAGGTCGAGTGCCTTGGAGCCTGTGCGAACGCGCCCATGGTCCAGATCAACGACGACAATTACGAGGATCTCACCGAAGAGAGCATGGGCGCGATCCTCGATGCTCTTGCCGCCGGAAAGACGCCGAGGCCCGGTCCGCAGATCGAGCGCCAGGCGAGCTGCCCGGTCGGAGGGCCGACCACGCTCAAGAAGATGGCGGAGCGCAACTACGATTACAGGCCGCAATGGACTGCGACCGCGGGACCCGCAGGGGAGGGCGCGCAATGATCGGGATCGTCCTTGCAGTCATCCTCGCGATCCTCCTGATCGGCCTGCTCCTGAAGCTCCTCAAGATCGCGATCATCCTCGCTCTTTGCATCGCCGTCGTGATGTTCGCCCAGAACAAGCTTGGCCAAAAATCTAACGACAAGCGGACCAGCTGATGGGCTACACCGGACCGCTCTCGGACAAGGACCGAATCTTCACCAATGTCTACGGCTTCCAGGAGCCGTGGCTGAAAGCTGCGCAGCAGCGGGGTGACTGGGACAATACCAAGGGACTGATGGCGATCGGCGAGGACGCCATCATCGACGCGATCAAGGCATCGGGGCTTCGCGGGCGCGGCGGCGCGGGTTTCCCGACCGGCATGAAGTGGAGCTTCATGCCCAAGGAGCCCAAGCCCGGAAAACCCAATTTCCTCGTGATCAACGCGGACGAATCCGAGCCCGGATCCTGCAAGGACCGGGAGATCATCCGGCACGACCCGCACAAGCTCCTCGAAGGAGCGCTCGTCGCCGGCTTCGCGATGCGCTGCCGTGCAGCCTATATCTATATCCGGGGCGAGTTCATCCGCGAGACCGAGGTCCTGAGGCGGGCGGTCCAGGAATGCTACGACGCCGGCCTTTTCGGGAAGAACGCCGCCGGGAGCGGCTTCGACTTCGACGTTTTCGTCCACCGCGGAGCGGGCGCCTACATCTGCGGCGAAGAGATGGCGATGCTCGAAAGCCTCGAGGGCAAGCAGGGCAAGCCGAGGCTGAAGCCTCCGTTCCCGGCGGGCGCGGGTCTCTACGGCTGTCCGACAACGGTCAACAACGTCGAGAGCATCGCGGTCACTCCGACCATCCTTCGTCGTGGACCCGAATGGTTCGCGAGCATCGGCAATCCCAAGAACGAAGGGACCAAGCTCTTCCAGCTCTCGGGGCACGTCAACACGCCCTGCGTCGTCGAGGAATCGATGGGGATCAGCTTTAGAGAGCTCATCGAGCGCCATGGCGGCGGAATCCGCGGCGGCTGGGACAACCTACTCGCAGTGATCCCTGGGGGGTCGTCGGTTCCACTGGTCCCGGCGGCCGAGATCATCGACGCTCCCATGGATTTCGATGGCCTGAAAGCGCTCGGCTCCGGCCTTGGAACCGCGGCGGTCATCGTCATGGACAAGTCGACCGACATCGTCCGGGCGATCAGCCGGATCAGCTATTTCTACAAGCATGAGAGCTGCGGCCAGTGCACTCCGTGCCGCGAAGGCACGGGCTGGATGTGGCGGATGATGGAGAAGCTGAGGGTCGGCGATGCCGAGGTTGCCGACATCGACAAGCTTCTCGACGTCACCAAGCAGGTCGAGGGGCACACCATCTGCGCGCTCGGCGACGCTGCCGCATGGCCGATCCAGGGCCTGGTGCGCCATTTCCGGCCCGAGCTCGAGCGAAGGATCGCCGAGCGCTCGGGCAGGCGGATGCTGGAGGCCGCGGAATGAGCCTCGCCCTCGCCGGAACCTTTTTCCTTGCGCCTCCTCGCACCGTCGATGGAATCCACGTCTCCACCACAATCATCGTGGTGGTCGCAGTCATTGCCGTTCTCGGAGGCCTTGCAATCTTCGGCTACCGCTCGCCCGACCGCTCGCCGGGATCGGATACCCAAAAGCAGCGCGAAAGGATCGAGGACTGATGGGCAGGCATATGCTCATTGCTCGAGTGGCGGTGGCCACGATCGTCGCCTCGCTGCCGAGCGCTGGAGGCTCGAGGCCGTGAGCACCTTCAATCTCGTCATCATCATTGCCGTGGTTCTGGTGATCGTCGTCGCGCTTGCGGCAGCGCGAAGCGGTCCTCGAGTGACCCAGATCGATCGCACCGTTCGCAAGGAGAAGGACGACACCGATGCCTAAGGTCACTGTCGACGGCATCGAGATCGAGGTCCCGCAGGGCGCGACCGTGCTCCAGGCGTGCGAGCTCGCGGGCAAGGAGATCCCGCGCTTCTGCTATCACGAGAGGCTGTCGATCGCCGGCAATTGCCGGATGTGCCTCGTCGAGGTCGCGCCGGGGCCGCCAAAGCCGCAGGCGAGCTGCGCGCTTCCCGCTGCAGACGGCCAGACGATCCGTACCGATACTCCGATGGTGAAGAAGGCGCGGGAAGGGGTGATGGAGTTCCTCCTCATCAACCACCCGCTCGACTGCCCGATCTGCGACCAGGGCGGGGAATGCGACCTCCAGGACCAGGCCGTGGCCTATGGCCGAAGCTTCTCGCGCTTCGAGGAGAACAAGCGCGCCATCGATGACAAATATATGGGCCCGGTCATCAAGACCTCGATGACTCGCTGCATCCAGTGCACCCGCTGCATCCGTTTTTCACAAGAGGTCGCCGGGGTCCCGGAAATCGGGATGCTCTATCGCGGCGAGGACAGCCAGATCACGACCTATCTCGAGCGGACGGTGACGAGCGAGCTCGCCGGCAATCTCGCCGACGTCTGCCCGGTCGGAGCCCTCCTCCAGAAGCCGCAGATCTTCGAGATGCGTCCGTGGGAGCTTCGGCGAGTGCCGGGGATCGACGTCATGGACGCGGTCGGCTCGAACATCCGGCTCGATGTCCGCCAGCGCCAGGTGATGCGCATCCTTCCGCGCATCAACGAAGACGTGAACGAGGAATGGATCAGCGACAAGACCCGTCACCATGTCGACGCGCTGGTTCGCAACCGCCTCGACCGGCCATGGGTGCGCGACAAGGGCAAGCTGCGCGAAGCGAGCTGGAAGGAAGCGCTCGACCTCTTCGCCAAGCGCTTGAAGAAGGCCGGAAACAAGGTCGCGGCGATCGCGGGCGACCTCCTCGACGCCGAGACGATGTACGCGGCTCGAGCGCTCCTCAAGCTCCAGGGATCGGACCTCCTCGAGGGGCGGCAGACCGGCCTTTCCTACGATTGCACCAGTCTTGCGGCAGTGGCGTTCAACTCGACCATCGCGGGCATCGAGAATGCCGACGTCGTGCTCCTCGTCGGGTCCAACATCCGCTGGGAAGCGCCGCTCATCGCGACGCGCCTGCGCAAGGTCGCCCGAAAGGGCGGCAAGATCTTCGCGATCGGTCCCGAGCTCGACCTCGGGATGAAGGTCCATTGGCTCGGCAACGACCTCAAGTTGCTCTCGAAGCTCCCCGATCCCGTGAGCGACGCCTTTGCCAAGGCCGAGCGGCCGGCCCTTGTCCTTGGCCCTGGAGCGCTCGCGGCGGGGGCTCTTGGAGCGGCGCTCGCCAAGGTCGCTCCTCTCGGCCTCGTCAAGGACGGCTGGAACGGCTTCAACGTCGTCCATACCTCCGCCTCGCGCATGGCCTCGCTGGTTCTGGGCTATGCGAAGGACGGTGGGCTCAACGACATCGAACGGGCCAGTCCCGAGCTCGTCCTCCTTCTGGGTGCGGACGAGATGCCCGCCGAGTGGCTTGGCGGCGCCTACAAGGTCTATATCGGCCATCACGGCGACAATGGAGCGAAGCAGGCGGACCTCGTCCTTCCCGGCGCTGCATACGCCGAGAAGCATGGGACCTATGTCAATACCGAGGGACGCGTCCAGCGCGGCGAGAAGGCCGCCTTCCCGCCGGGCGAGGCGCGTGAGGACTGGGCGATCCTTCGCGCGGTCTCCGAGCTTGCCGGAAAGACGCTCCCCTTCGATACGTTCGCGCAGCTTCGCGAGCAGATGGTCACGGAATTTCCGGAGCTTGGCCGCGAGGGTCTGATCGACCTTCCCTGGTCACCTCCAAGCCTCGATTCGAAGGCGGAAGGGCCGATCCGATACCCGATCGGCGACTTCTTCCTCACCAATGCCATCTGCCGCAACAGCCCGACGATGCATGCCTGCTCGGAGGAGCTCGTCCAGAAGCTCCACTACGAGGTGGCCGCCGAATGACCGACTTTTTCGTCAGCCACGGGATGATCTACGGCTGGGCGTGGTTCCTCGCCACGGTCATCGGCATCCTCGTCATCGCGCTGCCTCTGATGCTTGCAGTGGCGATGATCATCTATGCCGAGCGCAAGATCTGGGCGGCGATCGCGCTTCGCCGCGGACCCAATGTGGTCGGCCCCTTCGGGCTTCTTCAGAGCTTTGCCGACGGGCTGAAGGTCTTCCTCAAGGAGACCATCATCCCGACGAGCGCCAACAAGGGCCTGTTCCTCATTGCTCCGATCGTGACCTTCACGGTCGCCTTGATCGTCTGGGCGGTCATTCCCTTCCAGCCCGGAGTCGTTCTTGCCGACGTCAATGTCGGCCTCCTCTACATCCTCGCCGCAAGCTCGCTCGGTGTTTATGGAGTGATCGTCGCGGGTTGGGCTTCCAACTCCAAATATCCCTTCTTCTCGGCGCTTCGAGCGGCCGCTCAAATGGTGAGCTACGAAGTCTCGATCGGCTTCGTCCTGATCACGGTCGTCCTTTACGCGGGCACGTTCAACCTGTCGCAGATCGTGCTTCTCCAGAAGGGATTCGGCCTCGGCCTCTTCAACGGCTTTGGTTTCAACATCCTGCTCTTCCCGATGTGGGTGGTGTTCTTCATCAGCTCGATGGCCGAGACCTTCCGGACTCCGTTCGACCTCGTCGAGGCCGAGAGCGAGCTCGTGGCGGGCCACCAGACCGAATATTCCTCGATGAGCTTCGCGCTCTTCTGGCTCGGCGAATATGCGAACGTCATCCTGATGTGCGCGCTCAACGCCATCCTTTTCTGGGGTGGCTGGCTGCCGCCGTTGAACGTCGATCTCATTCCCTGGTTCGACATCCCGGGCATCGTCTGGCTGCTCGCCAAGATGGGCTTCTTCTTCTTCTGCTTCGGCTGGGTGAAGGCGACGGTGCCGCGTTATCGCTACGATCAGCTGATGCGGCTTGGCTGGAAGATCTTCCTGCCGCTCTCGATTCTCTTCGTTGTCCTCGTTTCCGGGTGGCTGATGCTCACGCGTTATGGAGGCCCGGCGGCATGAAACACTGGATCAAGTCCTTCACTTTGTGGGAATTCGTGAAGGCGCACTGGCTGACCTTGAAATATTTCTTCAGGCCCAAGGCGACCATCAATTATCCCTATGAGAAGGCGCCGACCTCACCGCGCTTTCGAGGTGAGCATGCGCTTCGTCGCTATCCCAACGGGGAGGAGCGCTGCATTGCCTGCAAGCTGTGCGAGGCGGTCTGCCCAGCGCTTGCAATCACGATCGAAGCCGAACCGCGCGAGGACGGAAGCCGGCGCACCACCCGCTACGACATCGACATGGTCAAGTGCATCTACTGCGGCCTTTGCCAGGAGGCATGCCCGGTTGATGCGATCGTCGAAGGGCCGAACCTCGAATTCGCGACCGAGACGCGCGAGGAATTGCTCTACGACAAGGCCAAACTCCTCGCCAATGGCGACAAGTGGGAGCAGGCGATCGCCGCGAACCTTGCCGCCGATGCGCCCTACCGATAAGCGCGCCGCAACAGGGTCCCCCGCTTGATCGCCACCATCGCCTTTTACCTGTTCGCTACGCTCACGATCGCTTCGGCGGTCGCGGTCATTTTCGCGCGCAATCCAGTCCACAGCGTGCTGTGGCTCATCATGGCCTTCTTCAATTCGGCGGGCCTCATGCTTCTCGTCGGAGCCGAGTTCATCGCGATGCTCCTCGTCATCGTCTACGTCGGAGCGGTCGCGGTGCTGTTCCTGTTCGTGGTGATGATGCTCGACATCGACTTCGCGAGCCTGCGCTCCGGTTTCACCCGAAACCTTCCGTTCGGGATCATCATTGCCTTCGTTCTTCTTGGCGAAGTGGTCGTTGCCGAGCTTGCGCATAGAGCCGGCCCCTCGCTTGGCGGGCAGCAGATCCCGACCCCCAGGGTCGCGAACATCGTTGCCCTCGGGCAGCTGCTCTACAGCCGCTACCTGTTCGCCTTCGAAGTCGCAGGGCTGATCCTCCTCGTTGCAATGGTTGGAGCGATCGTCCTCACTCACCGGAGCCGCGGCGACACGAGGACGCCAAAGGCTTCGCACCAGCTTCGCCGGCGACCGGACGATGCGATCAGGAAGCTCGACCCGGGCGTGGGCAAGGGGATGAAGCTATGATCGGCCTCAACGCTTACCTGATCGTCGCCGCCGTTCTGTTCACGATCGGGGTTCTCGGGATCTTCCTCAACCGCCGCAACGTCATCCTGATGCTGATGGCGATCGAGCTCATCCTGCTTGCAGTGAACATCAACCTCGTCGCCTTCTCCGCCTATCTTGGAGACCTCACCGGCCAGGTGCTTGCGATGTTCGTGCTGACCGTTGCCGCTGCAGAGGCGGCAATCGGTCTTGCAATCCTCGTCACTTTCTTCCGTCGCAGAGGCTCGATCGCCGTGGACGACGTCAACCGGATGCACGGCTGATGGCATTGAAGCTCATTGTTTTCCTCCCGCTGCTCGCGGCGATCGTCGCGGGGCTGTTCGGGCGATGGATCGGGAAGACCGCCGCCAAGGTGGTGACCACCGGCGCACTCTTCGTCGGCGCGATCCTCAGCTGGCCGATCTTCTTCTCCTTCATCGCCGGAAATGCCCAGCCGACCCTCGTCCCTGTCCTCACCTGGATCGAGAGCGGGACCTTGTCCGTCGACTGGGCGCTCCGCCTCGATAGCCTGACCGCGGTGATGCTGGTCGTCGTGACGACCGTCTCCTCGCTCGTCCACCTCTACAGCTGGGGCTACATGGAGGAGGACCCGAGCCAGCAGCGCTTCTTCGCCTATCTCTCGCTGTTCAGCTTTGCGATGCTGATGCTGGTCACCGCCGACAGCCTCATCCAGATGTTCTTCGGCTGGGAAGGGGTGGGGCTTGCCTCCTACCTCCTCATCGGATTCTGGTACCACAAGCCGTCGGCCAACGCGGCTGCGCTCAAGGCCTTCATCGTCAACCGTGTCGGCGATTTCGGCTTCTCGCTCGGGATTTTCGGGACGTTCCTCGTGTTCGGGACGGTCTCGATCCCGGCAATTCTCCACGCCGCGCCCGGAATGGCCGGCTCGACCATCGGCTTTGCCGGAATGCGCGTCGACACGATGACGATCCTGTGCCTGCTGCTGTTCGTCGGAGCGATGGGCAAGTCGGCGCAGCTCCCGCTCCACACCTGGCTTCCCGACGCGATGGAAGGCCCGACACCCGTCAGCGCCCTCATCCATGCCGCGACCATGGTGACCGCGGGCGTGTTCATGGTGTGCCGTCTCTCGCCGATGTTCGAGACCTCGCCCACGGCGATGCACGTGGTCACCTGGGTGGGCGCAATCACCTGCTTCTTCGCAGCGACGGTCGGCTGCGCGCAGAACGACATCAAGCGGGTGATCGCATATTCGACCTGCTCGCAGCTCGGGTACATGTTCTTCGCCGCTGGAGTGGGGGCCTATGGCACCGCCATGTTCCACCTCTTCACCCACGCCTTCTTCAAGGCGCTCCTGTTCCTTGGCGCGGGGAGCGTCATCCACGCCATGCATCACGAGCAGGACATGCGCTACTACGGAGGCCTTCGGAAGGAGATAAGGATCACCTTCTGGGTGATGCTGATCGGAACCCTCGCGATCACCGGCGTCGGCCTCGAGTTCGGAAACGGGATCGGGATCGGCTTCGCCGGCTTCTGGTCCAAGGACGCGATCCTCGAGGACAGCTGGGCGAGCGGCACGGTTTCGGGAACCATCGCCTTCTGGCTCGGAGTGCTCGTTGCGATGATGACCAGCTTCTACAGCTGGCGGGTGATCTTCATGACCTTCTTCGGAACGCCGCGCTGGGCAGGCTCGGAGCATATCCAGCACGCCGTTCACCACGTTCACGAGGGGCCCGACGAGGAGCATGGCGACAGCGCCCACAGCCCGGTCCTGCCCCCAGTCGGAACGGCGGGCTATCATCCCCACGAGAGCCCGCCCACGATGCTCGTCCCGATCTGCCTGCTCGCAATCGGCGCGCTTTTCGCCGGCCAGTTCTTCCATGGCATCTTCACCGACCCCGA
>DASZYL010000179.1:0-6042 GCA_035545385.1 Sphingomicrobium sp.
AAGCTGCATTTCGACAGCATGAGCACGATCGAGGACTGGGTTAAGCCGGGCGCTACTCCGCACTTTTCGCCCGACAACAGCCAGACCCTCTACCGCCTGCAGGTGAAGACGAACATGCTGCTCAAGGTCGACGACTTCTCAGTCGTCTCCAAGGGAGATGTCGGCGCTATCGATTGGCGTCCCTAAGCTCGTGAAGTAACGATCGAGGGTCCGCCGATCTCGAGCTTCAGGGGTTCGAAGAACCATCCGGGCACCAGCCTGCTCGCGACAATAACTGGGGTGGGAGCAGTAGCCTCCGCTGGAGCGGTGAGTCCCATGAAACTCGCTGCGCAAGGGGTGTTGGGTGAGTTCGAAGGGCAAGCTCGCCGCGGCCGATCTAACCTCCAGCAGATTGTTACGATCTGGACGAGACCACGGACATCTGGCAGTTCGACGCGGTTCGTAGGACTTGAAGCGCGAACAAAGCGTTCGATTTCAACATGTTGGATGGGTGGCCGAGCGGTTTAAGGCACCGGTCTTGAAAACCGGCGACGTGCAAGCGTCCGTGGGTTCGAATCCCACCCCATCCGCCATTCCCGCAATAATTTGAGAAGCTTATCCTGCGCGATGTCGAGCCACTCGGAGATCGCGCTGGCGCCTCTTCCTTGACGTTGGTCAATTGCGCTCGACCATTATCTTTCGCCAAGTGAGGTAGCGTTAATTCGACGTTAAATGAACAGCGAGACTCGCGTGCCCGACGCTCAGCTAAACGCCGAGATCGCGAGTCTCAACCTTCTCGCAGAAGGGGGAGCGGCGGCTCGGCGGCTATTTGCCCTGGCGCCGGGCCGCCCCTCCGATGCGTCTCCTGCCCGCCGCAGCAATCGTGCCGTTTATCGAAGCGTTCAGCCCGCCGATTTGTTGGCTGCTAGACGGGGGGCTTGCGTTCACGCTACAAATGTAGCACTCTACAAATGTAGCGCGGCGAGTCTGTCGCGTCCAAACAGGATCCTGGCCAATGCTCAGTAAACTTCCTCCTCGCGAACGGCAGATCGTCGATATCCTCTACGAAAGAGGGCCATCGCTCGTCGCGGACATCTGCGAGGCGCTTCCGGACGAACTCAGCGGTTCGGCCGTCCGGGCGATGCTGAAGCGGCTCGAGGACAAGGGCTACGTCCAGCGCAGCGAATCGGAACGTGGCTTTCTTTACAGTCCCCTGGTTTCCGACACGGTCGCCAAGAAATCGGCGCTCAGCGAAATCGTCCGGGTCTTCTTCAACGGCTCGCCGGCGAGCGCCGCGAGCGCGCTCCTTGGAATGTCCGAGAAGCTCAAGGAGAACGAGCTCGACGAACTCGAGCAGATGATCGCCCGCGCCCGTCAGGCAAAGGGGGGCAAGTGATGTCGGTCCTCATCGCAATTGCCCTGAAGTCGCTCATCATCGCCGGCCTCACGCTCGGGCTTCTCGAGCTGATGAAAAAGCGCTCGGCGGCCGAGCGCTCGTGGGTCGCGCACATTGGCCTTCTCGCGCTCGTGATCATGGCCTTTGCGCCGCTGGTGCTCCCAACCTGGAAGGTCGAGACCCCTGCCCTGTTTACCCACGCACCTGCGACGGAAGTTTCGACGCCGCTCGCTCCCTCCGTTTCAAAGACGGCAGCGCCTTCGCTTACAGGCTCGACGGTCCCCCTCGTCGCTCCCGCACCAACCGCGCCGAAGATCAGCGCTGCAGCCGCCGCATCCGCGATCTACGCGGTTCCAGCGGCCATTCTTCTCCTCATCACGGCATTGGCCCTGGCCCGGCTGTTCGCGCTCCGGGCGCGAGCCGAGGTCCTCGTCGACGGTCACTGGCTGAGTGCGCTTGCCCTTGCCCAGCGCCGAATGGGCTTCAAGCACGGGACGGCTCTACTTACCAGCAACGAGCTTGCTTCACCGATCAGCTGGGGCTTGATGCGCCCGGTCATCCTCCTCAGCACGAGGGCAGTCGAAGCCTCTTCGGAAGCCGAGGCGATCATCGCCCACGAACTCGCCCACGTTGCCCGCATGGACTGGGCGAAGCTGCTTCTCACCAGGATTGCGACCGCACTCTTCTGGTTCAACCCGCTGGTATGGATTCTCGCCCGTGAAGCGCACCAGCTGCGCGAGGAAACGGCCGACGACGCCGTTCTCGCGGCGGATATCGCTGACACCGATTATGCCGAGCTCCTGGTCGGGGTGGCGCGTCACGAATGTCCGGGGCTGCTCCTCGGAGCGCACGGAGTCGCCCCGTCCAAGACCTCCCTCGCACGGCGTGTCGCCCGGGTCCTCGACGGCAAGTCCGTAAGGCGCCCTGCCGCGGGCGGCTTTGCGCTCGGTGTCTTCGTCGGCGCAGTGCTCGTCGCAGCGCCGCTTGCGGCCCTCACCTTCACGCCTCCCAAGGGCGCGAACCCGATCGGGGCCGCAAATGCCCTTGCGGCAGGCGCCCCCATCTCCGCTTATTATCCTGGCGCCCGCGATGTCCCCACCGACCTTGGGCATATCATCGCAAGCGGCGTCACGACCTCGGTCGCAACCGCGACCGCGGCAATCGTCCCGGTATCGGCAAAGGCCGAGCCTGAGTTTTCCGCGGTCTCGCCCAATGGATCGAAGGTCGTCAGCAGGAACGGAGTGACCGTCGCGACCTCCGCCACGGGGGCCTCCGCAGTCATCTACCCGCCCGATGCCCACGGCCGCAGCCGGGTGATCGCGACTTCGCCCAACGGCAATTCGGCGACGGTCGTCATGAATGCCAACCAGGTTGCGGGCCTGATGGCGAGCCGCTTCGCTCGGAGCAGCGACAAGGATGATGCGGTCGATTCGGCGATCGAGCTCAAGGCCATGGGCATCACTCCCGATTACATTGCCGCGATGCGTGCGGCCTCTCCTGCTCTTCGCAACGTCAGCACCGACGACCTCGTCCAGATGAAGGCCGTTGGAGTCACTCCGCAATATGTACGCGAGCTGGCGGGCGCGGGTTTTGGAAATCTTTCGGCTGACGACATCGTCGAAGCGCGCGCCGTTGGACTGACGCCTGACTACATGCGCGCGATCCGGGCGACCGGAGTCCATGTCACGATGGACGATCTCGTCGAGCTTCGAGCGATGAACATCACTCCCGAGGAGCTCGCCCGGGTGCGCGCGTCGGGCTCGCTCAGCAAGGAGCAGATCCGCGAACTTGCGGCACCCCGGCCGCCTCATCCGCCGGCGCCGCCTGTGCCGCCCAACGTACCGAGGGTCGATCCCGACAGCGACTGATCAATTCGGCCCGAAGACTGAACTGACGAAACCGATTTTTTTGAAACGCCCGACCTCGGGCGAACGGGCGAGCCTTGCCCGGACAATAGAAAGGAGAGCGATCATGAACCGCCTTTTTGCCCTGATCGGGGCCCTCCTCCTCGCCTTCATCAGCATCTCGTCGGCCTGCACCGCCGCTTCCGCCGGGTGGATCCATTTCACGCTCGCACCCGATCATGGTGACGACGGCAAGCTCAAAGCCACCTTTCGAAGCGAAAACCGCGGCCACGGTGATAATGATTGGTCAACCCAGTTCCGTCCCACCGAGCTAAGCGGCCTCGACCTTGCCGGGTTTCGCGGCTCCGCTAACCGTCCGATCCGCTTCGCCCTAAATCGCGAGGCCGGACGGCTCGACTGCTCGGGGAACGGCGGAAATTCCTATGCCTCCGGCTATTGCAGCTTCACCCCCGATCCCGCCTTCACCGAGCTCCTCGAGCGCCAGGGGATCGGCCGCCCGACCGAGGAGCAGGGCCTGGGCCTGATGGCGGTCAATGCGCGGCGCGAACTCGTCGAGGCAATCGCGGCAGCCCACTATCCGGCGCCTTCGATCGACAATCTGATGGCGCTTTCGGCGCTCGATGTCACCGGAGCCTATATCCGCGAGCTGTCGAACGCTGGCTACCGCCCGCGAACCATCGATTCCCTGATCCAATTCAAGGCTCTCAATATCACTCCTGCCTGGATCGCCGGGTTCGTTCGAATCGGCTACGCCGACCTCCCCGGCGATCAGCTCGTTCAGCTCAAGGCGCTCGACATCACTCCCGACTATGTCGCCGGCTTCGAGCGGGTCGGCTACCACCATCTCTCGGCCGACCAGCTGGTCCAGCTCAAAGCGATGGACATCAGCCCCGAGTTCGTTCGGGCCGTCGCTGGCACGAGCGGCAAGATGCCCGACACCGCCAAGCTCATCGAGCTCAAGATCTTCGGCGGGAGGCACTAGGGACGACCCTTCGGGGGTGGGTCCGTCGGAGTGGGCCGCCGTCCCGCCGAATCGTCTGTCGATTGGTCGAATGCAGCTGGCCCCGCATCGGCGCCGCGCGCTCGGATAATGCCTGCAAATTCAAGAGGGGAACTTCGTGCGGGCCTTTGTACTCGGCTGGACAGCCATTGTTGTGCTCGCACCGGCTTCCCCCGCACTGGCAAGGCAGGCTGGGCCGAACGGAGCTTCGAGCACCCGCACCACTCTCTACGAGGCGGCCTTTTTCGCGCAGTTTGCACCGCGCACGGCCCTCGACATCATCCAGCACGTGCCGGGCTTCCAGCTCGACCTGGGAAGCACCCAGGGCGTCAACGGAAGCGTCGATGTCCGGGGATTTGCCGGAACCGCCGGAAATGTCGTCATCAATGGTGCGCGGCCGAGCACCAAGTCGGAGACGCTCGATACGACGCTCCAGCGGATCCCCGCTCAGAGGGTGGTTCGTGTCGAACTGGGGCCCGGCGACCTCTATGGGTCAGACTATGCAGGCAAAAGCCAGGTCGTGAACCTCGTTCTTTCCGAGGCCGGCGGTCTCGATGCCAATGTCACGACCAGTGCCACGCGCAGGTACACAGGCTATGTCCAGCCCAACATTTCGGGAAACGCCCTCTTCCGCAAAGGCCCATCGAGCTTCAACGTCTCGGCGGGCACTCAGCGCAACAAGCAGTTCGAAGAGGGCACCGATACGCTGGTCGACACCGCGACGGGCGACCTCATCGAGTTCAGGCGCAAGCACAATGTCTACGAGAACCGCGACCCCTTCATTGCCGCCGGCTACGCCCTCGAGCGAGGGTCCGACGACGCCTACAGGGTAAACCTTCGCTGGCAACCGAGCCGGTTCGACCTCTACCAGCGCAATCTTGTCATCCCGGCGGACGGGCCGGAGCATGACGACAACCTCTACCAGAAGTATCGCGACCCCGTCTTCGAGCTCGGCGGCGATGTCACCCGGCCGCTCGCCGAAGGCGCAATCAAGTTCGTCGGCCTGGCCACCCGGCGCAAGCGCGACGACGTCGATCGATCGGTCGTAAGGAACGGGCTCATCGAGAACGGTGGAACGATCATCGGGGGCTTCAACCAGAGGATCGATGCCAGGCGCAACGAGACAATTGGCAGAGTAAGCTGGACCCGCGCGGAGCTCTTCGGGGTCTCGTTCGAGACCGGCGCCGAGGCGGCGTTCAACTCGCTTGATGATCATACGAGCCTGTTCGCCTTCGACGAGAATGGCGACGAAGTTGAAATCGACCTCCCGATCGCCGATGCGACCGTCAAGGAGAAGCGAGCCGAAGTCTACGTCAACGCGGGGAAGAACCTCTCCGACGAGCTTCGGATCGATGGCGGACTGAACTTCGAATTCTCGCACCTCACGGTCAGCGGCGATGCAAAGGAAGATCGCAAGCTCAAGTTCCTGAAGCCCAATCTCACAATCGACTGGAAGCCCGGCGGCAAGTGGCACACGCAGCTTTCCGTACGGCGAACCGTCGCCCAGCTCGACTTTTACGATTTCATCAGCGTTGCCGACTTGTCGGCGCAGCGCGTGAACGGCGGAAATGCGCAGCTCCAGCCGCAGCGCACGTGGGAGTTCAGGGGATCGCTCGATCACCCGCTCCTCGGGGATGGCCTGATCAAGCTCGACTTCGGTCACGACCAGGTGAGCCTTCTCCAGGACCGGGTCCTCATCTGCGATCCAGACCATCCCGATGACCCGCGGCTCTGTTTCGATGCGCCGGGCAATATCGGCACCGGGCGGCGGGACTTTGCCCAGCTGACTCTCGACGTCCCCC
>DASZYL010000180.1:0-17502 GCA_035545385.1 Sphingomicrobium sp.
AAGCCGAGGTCTCGGGTGATATCGCCCAGCGCGCAGGCGAGCTCGACTTCGCTTCCGAGCTGCCGAACATCCTTCACAAACGTCACTACACGATCGAACATCCTTCGTTTCGGCTTCGCAGCGGCACGTGTCCCAAGTCACGTCAGCCCGCGGCGCCCCTCTCATGAGCGCGAGCTGTCCGCCTCTCAAAGAGCGGAAATGCTTGAGCGCGGCCCCGAGCGGGTCAGGCGCCTAACGGCGGCCGTCGAGGGGTTCAAATATATTCATTTGTTCGTAAGAAATTTGACAGGAATTAAACCGGCCGGATCGGGTGAAGGAGCCTGTGCTTTGCAGATGATGGCGAAGCGTTCCTGTGGCAGGTGGGCGGACGAGTGAGACGCTTGAGCGACCGCTTCGCCGAGGCCGCGCAAGCGTGCCAGGACCTGCCGAGGCTTGGAATCCTCCTCGCAGACGCAGCGCTCGAGCTCGGCTTCCACCATTTCGCGTTGCTCGACCATGCGAGCCTCGCAGGTGGTCGCGGCTTCGTCCGGCTCGACAATTATCCGCAAGGCTGGGTCAGCGAGCTGGTCGAGCGCGGCTATGCCGCTCATGATCCCGTGCATCTCGCGAGCCGGCGATCGAACATGGGTTTTCGCTGGGTTGATATCGGATCCCTGGTGAGTCTCGAGGGGGCTCACTTGAGGGTTCTGAAGCGAAGCCGTGACCACGGTCTTGGCGACGGCTTCACTGTTCCATCGAACGTCCCGGGCGAACCGGGCGCGTCCTGCTCCTTTGCAGTCCGCGCGGGATCGGAGCTCCCGGCTGCACGGCTCGATAGTGCCGAGCTCATCGGCGCCCATGCGCTTCGTGCCGCACGGCGGCTTCGCTCCTTCACTCTCGCCCCGCGTCCTCGGCTCAGCAGGCGGGAGATCGAATGTCTTCGGCTTGTTGCTCGCGGCAAGACGGACTGGGAGATCGCTACCATCCTCGGCCTCAGCGAGCACACGGTTCGGCAATATGTGAAGCGCGCTCGCGCCGCCTATGACGCGGTCAGCCGAGCCCAGCTCGTGGCATTCGCCTTTCGTGATGCCTGGCTGAGCTTCGAGGACGCAATTCCCCCGCATGAGGGAATGGCCTGAGAGAATTTCCTGCGCTGACCTCTAGCGCGTGAATGCGCATGGGCAATCGACTCCGGACTGGCGCGATGCGGCGGCTTACGCGCCGCTTCACGATGCCGAGCGCTCGATGTTCGCCTGGGAATGGTTGAGGCGCGATCCTGGCTATCGCTCGGCTGCGCGAGCCTGTTCGACTGCCGTCGAACGGAAATCGCTGGCCGCGCGATTCGGCCTCATCGATTTCGAACCCGCGCATCTGCCGGTGCCGAGGGCGCGGCCCTTGTGGCGCGCCGAGGTCCATCCCTTCGTCCTTGCCGTGCGGTCCGATCCGGCCCGTTCTCGCGGAGAGGAGATCGACCTTCGCCAATTCGAGGCATTCGCCCGGTTCGAAGAGGAGGCGGGGGCCCTCCACCTTCTCTTGTCCGACGGCTTCAGATCGATCCGGATCGATGCCCCGCGAGGTACCTTCGCCGATGGGCCGGCGTACCTCGCGTACAGGATCGGGGGTCTCGCTTCGGCAGAGCGCCAGCTACTGACCCTTCGGCGCTTCCTTGCCCTTTGTCGAACACGACGGTTTTCGCGCGCACTGCACGCGCCCGAACCCCGCTCGCGCCGATGGATCATGATGCTTCGAGCCTCGGACGCACTTGCCGCCGGGGCTGGCCAACGGGAGATTGCCGAGGTGCTTCTCAGCAGGTCCGCGGGCGAGCCCAGGTGGCGCAGCCGGGAGCCCAGCGTCCGATCGCAGGCCCAGCGGCTGGTCCGGTCAACCCGGCTGATGGCAGCGGGGGGCTATCGAACGTTGCTCGGGTGACTCCCCCGACCCTCGCAAAAAGATGCAGGTCTCCTTGAGAAACCGGCTTGTGAATCGACGGGCCGGCGCTAGCCTCTTCCGCAAGAGGGAACTGGGGGAACATCCGTGCGTCGGCGTCGCGTTTTTCTGATAGCAGCCTTGCTCCTATCGTCGTCACCATTGGCAGCTGGAGCTGATCCTTCCTCCACGACGGCTCCGGCCAAGGCTTCAAGACCGCAGGTCGGGCCGCCTCCTGATTGGGTGCTTCCCGCAAGCATTCCAGCGGCTCCTCCCGCCGCCGAAGGCGCCTCGACGATCGATCTCCTGACGGATGTCCAGAACCGGTTCACCAAGGATGGCGACAGCGCCTATCGCGATGTCGTCTTCAAGATCGCGACCGCGCAGGGGCTGGACGACGCAGCGTTCCAGCTGAGCTGGGATCCGGCCCTCGAGACGCTGACCATCCACCGCTATCGGATCATTCGCGACGGCCAGACCCTGGACCTCCTCGGCGATGGGTCGAAGCTCACCGTGATCCAGCGCGAACAGAACATGGAAAGCGCCGCGCTCGACGGCCAGTTGACGGCAACGATGCAGCCCTCGGACGTCAGGGTCGGCGACGTCATCGAGGTGGCTTACACCCGGACCCGGCGTGATCCGGCACTCGCCGGGAGGTCGGAGGCCCTCGTCGGCCCAAGCGATGGCAATGCCTTCGGGCGGCTACGCATCCGGATGATCTGGCCTGATGAGAAGAAGATGACGTGGCGAGCGTTCCCGGGCATCATCCAGCCGAAGCTCACGCACACTTCAAAGGGCAGCGAGCTTGTCGCCGACCTCAGCAATGTGACGACTCCGCTCGCCCCCCGCGGCGCTCCTTCGCGCTACACGGTCATCAATGCGATCGACATTTCGGATTTCCCGAGCTGGGCCGCGGTCGCTCAATCGATGGTCCCGCTTTATGGCGCCGCGATCAAGCTGGGCGACGCAAGCCCGGTTCGAGCCGAGGCGCAGCATATCGCCGCCGCGACCTCCGACCCCAAGCGCCGGGCAGAAATGGCTCTCGCGCTCGTCCAGAACCAGGTCCGCTATCTCTTCCTAGGAATGGATGACGGTGGCTTCGTCCCGGCCGCGGCGGACCTCACCTGGTCCCGTCGTTTCGGAGATTGCAAGGGCAAGACGGTCCTGCTCGTGGCGCTCCTGAAGGAACTCGGGATCGATGCCGAGCCGGTTCTCGTCAACACGCAGAGCGGTGACTTCGTCGCGACCCGTCTGCCCTCGATGGGTGCATTTGATCACGTGATCGTGCGCGCTCGAATTGGCGGGAAGACCTACTGGATGGACGGGACGCGCCTCGGCGACACCGATCTCGCCGCTTTGCGGACACCACCCTACCAGTTCGGCTTGCCTGTCGCCGCTGGAAACCAGGTTCTTGTTCCGCTGACGCCCGAACCGCTGAGCGAGCCGAGCGAGACTCTGAGCCTCGCACTGGACGCGAGCGCCGGGATCGACGCGCCGGCCACGGCCAGCGGCGAAATGCGGTTCCGAGGTCCGTCTGCGACCGACATGCGCATGAAATATGCAGGCCTTTCCGCCGCCGACCGGGACCAGCAGTTGCGGCAGCTGTGGCGGAAGAACTACGATTCGGTGTCCCCGTCTTCGATCACAACCGAGACCGACGAGAAAACCGGCGATTTCGTGATCAGGATGACGGGCACGGCGAAGATGGACTGGTTCTCGGAGGTCGGGACTCGCTGGTACGAAGTCGACCGGTCGCGCCTGGGCTGGAAGTTCGACATCGATCGAGACCGCGCGATCAACAAGGACGCGCCGTTCGAGGTCGACTATCCCGATTATTGGGAGAGCCGCGAAACCATAAAGCTCCCGGCGGACGGCGAAGGGTTCCAGCTTCAGGGCGGCTCGGTCGACCAGACCGTCAGCGGTGTCTACGCCTTCCACCGAAAGGTCGGCATCGAGCATGGCATTGTGACGATGGAAGCGAGCACTCGAGCGCTTGCTTCCGAATTGCCGGCGAGCAAGGCGGCCGAAGCGCGCGACCAGCTCGCGGCTCTCGCCAACGTCGGTGTCTTCGTCCGGGTCCCGGACAGCTATCTTGCGACCTCGGCGGACATTGAAGCGCTCCAGGGCAACAAGACCGCTCTGGCGACAGCGCTCATCCACCGCGGCGCAGTTCATTTCGACCGAACCGAGTTCGCCGACAGCATCGCCGACGAGCAGGCGGCGATCGGGATCGATCCGGATAATGCGTCCGCCCACGCCATCCTGGCACTGAGCCTGGCGGCCAAGGGCGATGCAAAGGCGGACGCAGTCGCCGATCGGGCGATTGCCCTCGATCCCAAGCAGGTTCTCGCCTGGCGAGCGAAGGGCGTGATCGCGGCGGCCCAGAAGCGCTACGCCGATGCCGAGAAGGATTTCTCCAGGCAGCTCGAGATCGATCCGAAGGACGTGGAGGGGCTTGGCGGGCGAGGGACGGCCCGCACGATTCTCGGCCGGTTTTCGGAGGCACTTACCGATTTCGATGCGGCGCTTTCAGTGACTCAGTCAGCGCCTTTGCGCATGATGAGGGCGACTGCGCTCGCCGGGCTCAAGCGCAATGACGAGGCGCTCGCCGAGGCCGATCGCGCGATTGCTGCCGACCCTGACAGCGAAGGCTTGCTGAGAGCGCGAGCGATGCTCGCGGCCGAACTCGGCGAGCGGGAACTCGCGCTCAAGGACTATGACGCCTTGATCAAGAAGGCTCCGAAGGCGGACTATTTCCTCGACCGGGCGGAACTTTGGACATCGGCCGACAAGGCGAAGCGGGATGAAGATGTTCGTGCCGCGCTTCGCGCCGATCCGCATTCGACCAAGGCCATTGCCTTTCATGCTTACGTTGCGATCGACTCCGGGAATTTCGCCGCGGCCGAGGCTGACATCGCGACCCTCCAGAAGATCGATCGCGACAGCGCGCCCGCGTATCGCCTCCAGGTCCAGCTCCTTGAAAAGCAGGGCCGAGGTCGCGAGTCACTGAAGCTCGAAGACAGCTATGTCGCAAAGCATCCCGATGATGCTGGAGCGCTCAACGAGCGTTGCTGGACGAAGGCCACTTTGAACCTCGAGCTCGCGACCGCCCTCGCCGACTGCGACGCGTCCTTGAAGCTTGCGCCGGATAATCCGGCAACGCTCGATAGCCGGGCCTTCACGAACCTTCGTCTTGGCCAGACTGATGCGGCGATCGCCGACTATGATGCAGCATTGAAATTGGCGCCCAAACTGCCTGCATCGCTTTATGGCCGCGCGATTGCACGGGCGCGGAAAGGCGACGAGGCGGGCGCGCGCGCCGACCTTGCCGAGGCACGCAAGCTCAGTCCCGACATCGACTCGCGCTTCGCGGGTTTCGGAGTGACGTTGCCGACAGGCTTGAGCGGCGCCGGTGAGAGCACCGCTCCCGGTCACTAGAGCTGGCCAGTTCTCGCCTCGCCGCCGCGTGAAGCGCGGCTCGCTAAAGAGCTATTTGCCGCTTGCTCCGCTTAAAAGGTCCATGAAATTCCTCGCAGCTTCGCGATCGGCCTCGGCCTCGAACACCACGTCCAGATCAGGAGCGGATCCCAGCGTGTGAAGCAATGCCCAGAGTGCAAAGCGCTCGCCACGGTCCTTCGTGAGACCGAGGTCAACCTTCATATGCTCAATGCCGGCGCTCAGAGCCTCGGGCGGAACTGCCGCCAGATCCGAAATGCCAAAATAGCGGCGCACCTGGTCATCGAAATTCATTGGGGCGCTCTGGTCGAGGAACGTCAGCGCTGCAAGGGGATGACTGAGCGGGCTCGAGGCCAGGATGCTCCGCTTCGGCTGGCTTTCGCCAATCGGGTTCCGGTTGGCCTTCTATCTGGTCTGGCATGTGATTTACGGCGGTTTGGTCCATTCCAAGGATCGTAGCCGCCGCAGCATCTGTGGCGATCGCCTGCAAGCGCCGGCGTCGATCCTCCGGAAGAACTTTGTGCCGCTGGCACGGTTCGGTCGATAACGAAGCATGTCGATGCGGGAGCGGCCATATGGGGCCGGTCGCAAGTGGAGAAAGCTATGTCTGGACCGAGCGTCCTCGCAATTGGACTTGATCCAAGGCACGCCGATCTCAGTGCCTTCCCGGAAATCACTCCCGAGCTCGTCGCCTCATATATTGACCAGCAGATCGAACGCGTGCGCTCGCTCGGTTATGATGTCGATACTTGCCTCGTCGATCAGGGCGAGACCGCGGAGCAGCTTGTAACGGAAGCACTCGAAACCAGGCCATACGACTGCGTCGTCATCGGGGCGGGCTTGCGTGAACCCGGAGAGCTTTTGCTGCTCTTCGAGTGCATCCTCAATCTCGTTCACCACCTGGCTCCAGGCGCTCACATCGCCTTCAACACGAGCCCCGCCGACACTGCGGAGGCCGTGCAGCGGTGGATTGACGTGCCCCGCCGGACCGCTGCGAATCGTTGAACCCGGCCCGAGCCAGCGCGGCTCGATGGCTGCGACACATGCCGGAACTGGAATGCCGGTATTCAAATGTGTCGAACCTCAGTGTTGCACGCATTCATTGGATCGCGATCATTCCGGAAGAAAAGTCGCAGAGACGACTCTTGGAGCGCGACGTAGATCGCAAAATTCGTTCTTCACGAATTCGATCGGAGCCCGAAAATTTCCGGTGCACATCACAATTGCCGGGCTGCGCGATATTTGAGCCTAACTTTCGTAAACAATTGTTTGCACACGTATGTTGGTGTATTCAATTCCCTTTCATTTAATGTACTTGCAGGTAAGTCGAGTTGAGCCCTGCCGCGTCAGCTGCGGCGTGTTGGGAGAAAAGGTAAGGGATGGCGAAGCCCCTGAGGTCACAGCCGACACGCGATCGAATTCTCGAAGCTGCCCGGGACATCTTCTGCGCGCAGGGCTATGACCGGGCGACCATCAGGACAATCGGAGCCGCGGCCAACATCCATCCCTCGATGGTGATCCGCTATTATGGGAGCAAGGAGCGATTGTTCTCGGCGGCGGTCCAGTTCGACTTGAAGATTCCTGATCTCTCGCAAGTCCCGCGCGACCAGGTTGGCCGGACGCTCGTCCGACATGCGCTGAAGCGCTGGAGCGAGGAGGGGAGCGAGCTTCCTGCGCTCCTCAGGATCTCGGTCACTCACCAGGACGCGGGCAAGCGCCTGAACACGATCCTGCGTGACCAGCTCGCCCCCGCGCTCGCGGGCGTTTGCGGGTCCCGCCGTTCCGAGACCTGCGCTGCGCTCGTGGCCACCCAGCTCCTCGGGATCGCCCTCACCCGATATGTCCTGAAGCTTCCAATCGTAAGCGCCCTATCGGAGCGAACGCTGGTCGACGAGGTCGGAGCGAGGATCCAGGGTTATATCGATGGGAGAAAGGATCGGTAGGAGGGCGCTGGCCCGGTCGGGCCCCGCCTACCCCACAGGGGGCGAGGGAAGGCGGAGCCCGGTGCGCCTCTGCCTGCCAGGACGAAATATGTCAACGCGTGTTTGCAATCAACTGGATGTATTCTGCGTCGGGAGCGACCAAAACTGCGATGAAGCGAGGTCACTGCTCCCGCAACGAGGGTCATTAGGCGGCTGAAGCCGCCCGATTCCCATCAGCGGGAGCTCGCTCCGGCCATCGCGGCGAGGGGAGTAGAGCGTGTCTCGATCTCTCCCGGCTGCATGTCCTCGCCCAGCCTGAAATCCGGTCGGACCCTAAGCACCCACGCCTTGAAGGGACGGACGCCTTCAAGGAGGGGCTCGCAAATCCGCTCGAGTTCTGGAGCGCCGAGCCGATTTCCGACGCGCTCCTCGAACGTCCCGACGAGCCTGACAAGGCTCGCGAGCGCATCCGAGCGACGGTCGAGAAATTCGATCTCGACGAGGAATTCGACCGAAGCGTGGAACCACGCCGGCGCTCGATCGCGACTGCGCAGCGACGATGACGGCAAATATCCCCCGGGACCATTGAAGGCGATCAGGGCCCTCGGATCGGATCGGAGGATCGCGACCTGGTCGTCGGCGGCATCGAAATGGCCCTCGATGACTCCGAGCGGATCCTCGTCCCGCGAGAGCAGGAGTGGAAGCCGGGTCGAGCGGGCTTCGCCGAGCCGCATCGTCATGACGAGGCCGAGCGGGTTGGCCTCGATCAGTCCGTCGATCTCGTCATTCGTGGGATCTCTCATCGAATAGCCTTGCGGTTGGGGCCGGGTTCGGCGCTGCAGATCTCCCGCTTGGAAGGAGGGTGCATCCCGCGGCTTGCGCCCAAATTCCTTCCTTCCGGAATTGCCGCTGCGATCGCCGTCAATGGAGATGCCTCAGCTTGTCGGGGTTGCGAACGACGTAGATGGCAGCGATCTTCCCATCCTCGATCTCGAGCGCAGTGGTCTGAAGTTCGCCGTCGGCCTCGAAGCTGATGAATCCTGGAAGTCCGTTGACGAATACGGCTCGAACGAACGTCGAAGCATTCGTCCGGAATATCTTCGACAATTGCTCGTGGAGATCCATGACGGCTTCGAACCCCAATATGGGCGCGATCGCCGCGGGCCGCTTGCCGCCACCGTCCGCATGGACGCTGACGTCGGCGGTGAGCATCGCACCCAGCGCCTTCAAATCACCGCTCCGCGATGCCTTGAAGAAGGCCTCGGCGAGCTCGAGGCCATGCTTCCTCGCAATCGCGAAACGAGGCCGCTCCGACCGCACATTGGCGCGCGCCCTGCTCGCAAGTTGCCTGCACGCCGCAGGATCGCGCTCGATCGTTTCTGCCACCTCGTCGAACGACAGGCCGAACACGTCGTGAAGTAGGAAGGCCGCGCGCTCGAGCGGAGACAGGCGCTCGAGCGCGAGCATGAGGGGGAGTGTGATGTCCTCGTCCTGCTCTTCTTCGACGATGGGTTCGGGAAGCCAGGTTCCGACGTAAGTCTCACGCTGGACTCGAGCGGACTTCAGCTGGTCAAGGCATAGCCTCGTGACCGTTCTTCGAAGGAAGGCCTCGGGCTTCTGCACTTCGCTCCGGTCCGCCCGCATCCAGCGGATGAATGCCTCCTGCACCATATCCTCCGCGTCAGCGACGGAGCCCAGCATCCGATAGGCGACCCTGACGAGCGCAGGGCGCAACGGGTCGAATGCTGCCGCAGGATTCGCGTTGGCGGCGCCTTCGCTCATGCCGCGGCGGCCCTGATCGACTCTCGCACCCTGTCCGGATCGGACCAGATTCCAAACCCGACACACAGGCGGTTCCATCCATTGATGACGTTGATCATCAGCGTGAGCTTGACCTGCTCCTCCTGGGTAAAGTGGGCGGCGAGCTCATCATAGGCGACATTGGTGCCATGACCTTCGGATAGTCGCGTCAATGCCTCGGTCCATCCCAGTGCCGCCCGCTCGCGCTCGCTGAAGCACGGAGCTTCCCGCCACGCGGCAATCAGGTGGAGACGCTGTTCGCTCTCACCTTTGGCGAGTGCCTCGGTCACGTGAAGGTTGATGCAGCTTGCGCAGCCATTGATCTGCGACGCCCTGATCTCGACGAGTTCGCCAAGGCCCGGGTCCATCGCGGAGTTGATGTCGAGGGAAGCCGAGAACCAGCTCTTCATGGGAGCCTGAGCGGCGGCGAAGGGGTCGAGCCTTGCGGTCATGGTCAATTCCTTTCGTTTGATCACGACCATGACGATGCAGGCGCGTCGATTGTGACATCACGATCGCCGCAGCACCCCGAAAGACTCCTGCTTCATGCCCCGCAAAATGGTTTCCGCTCGGCCTTGTGTCACATTGATGACACAGCTCCAGACCTAAGCGCCATGGGTTTGCAGTCACTCACTTGCAAACATGGGTTTGCATACAATAGGCGGCGGTCCTTCACTCCTGGCTCATTTTGCTACCGCTCGTCCCGGGCGCCGACTGGAAGAGGATCATTTGATCATGAAGAATTCCCGCACTCGCCTCATCCTCCTCTCTGGAGCGTCGGTTTCTGCACTTGGCCTCGCCGCACCGGCGGTCGCCGCATCTGGTCCGGCTCACGTCGCTGAGCTTCCAAGGGACACGCTCGTCATTCAGGACATCGGGCCTTCCGGCACGAACGATATTCGCGCGAGCGCAGCTCCGCTGGTCGCCGGGCAGGGATTCTTTCAGACGGGAACCGATAATCATTACTCGCTGGCATCTGGCGATGAGCTCATCTCGCGAATCTCCGTCAGTGACATCGAGCCGGGCGCCCTCGCCTCTGCCTTCGTCGGCCTGTCCTGCTCGATCTCGGGGCAATGCGGCAGCTCGGCCCCGATTGTACAGCGCGCGACCAATATCGGCGGCGCCGCTTCCAACGCGATTTCAAACGATGGGACAATCGCGATCGACGCGCTCGCCAAGGCGAATGGAGCGAGTGCATTCGCGACGGCCGTGATCCAGACTGCCCTGTGGCAGCATGCTTCGGGCGCTGAAGCGTCAAATGACCTGGCGAACGCTGGAACGCTCACTGTCTCGGCCCGCGCTGCTGCCGACGCGACCGTCGGCAACGCGGGAGCCTTCGCGTCGCTTCCTTTCGGCGGAGTGACCCAGACGGCAATTGCGACTGGGACTTCCGCGCTAGCTGGAAATCACCTCTCGAACAGCGGACCGCTTTCCATCGACGTCGGTGCGCAAGCGTCTGCCGCCGGCACTGCGAGCGCCATTGGAATGATGTCGGGCGGCATCATCCAGCAGGCCATAGGAGTGGGCTCGGCGGATGCATCGAACGCACTCGAAAACGAGGGAGCGATCACGATTGATCTTTCGGCCAGGGCCGATGCGGGCGCCGAGGCGCACGCCCATGTATCCCAGTCCGATGCGATCATGCAGGCGGCCTCGGGACGAACCGCGAAGGACCTGCTCACCAATTCGGGTTCAATCGGCATTTCGGCAGGGGCAGAGGCGAACGGAGCATCCCTGGCGAGCGCGATCGCCGTCCTCGAGAGCGCGATCTACCAGAGCGCAGGAGCGTCGGGGAGCGGCGCGATCGCCGGGATCGAGCTCCAAAACGAAGGCGCGCTGTCTCTCGCCGTGACGGCCAAAGCCTCGGCGACCGGCTTTGGCGGAGCCGAGGCCGTCCTCCAGCGAGGGATCGTCCAGCTCGCGGGCGGTGACGGGAGCGCCAGCGTCGCGCTCGACAATTCGGGCGGGATTGCAATTGCGGCTTCGGCCGAGGCCGACGGCGCAAGCGCCGCGACGGCGTTCGTCTTTGCCGGCGGCGAGATCATCCAGGCCGCAAACGGCGCCGAGGCGTCAGCCCTGCTCAGCAACGCGGCATCGGGCGACATCAGCATCGCCGCAATCGGGGCGGCGGACGCCAGCGACGGCAATGCGTTGGCCTTCGTCCGCTTGACGGGGACGAGCTCCGGAGCCGGGGCCATTTTCGACGAGGCCCATGCGACTGCGGGCGCCGCCAATGTCGGACTTGCAAATGCCGGCGCGATCAGCCTCGCCGCGGAGGCCTCGGCGCATGCCTCGGGAACGACCTCGTCAGTCGGGGGGCGGGCAATTGCCAATGCCGCGGTCGGGGGAGCGATCCAGGAGATTGCCCTCGCGGATAATGGGGCTGCGACTGCACGTCTCACCAACACCGCGACGGCGAGCGGCGAGGGCGGAACAATAGACATTGCAGCGCTCGCCCACGGCGAAGCGCAATCCGGAGAGGGTTACGCCTTCGCTTCGGTAGGCGGTGGCATTATCGAAAACGTGCATGGCGTCAGCGCCAACGCCTCGATCGCCAATGGCGGCTCGATCAACATCGGCGCGTCGGGGAACGCCACCGGGACAGTTGCCGGCAACGACATCATAATTTCAACGACGTCGACGACCTTCGTCCTTCCCCTGCCGGGAGGCAATGCACGCATCTTCGGCGGTGTCGTCCAGCAGGCACAGGCCAGTGCGGGAACGGCCAAGGGCTCAGATCCGGTCGCGGCAAGAGCGAGCTTCGACAATAGCGGTACACTCAATATCTCGGCGATCGCGAAAGCGAAGGCGGACCATATGGCGCTGGCGAGTGCCGCTATCACCGCCGGTCTCGAGCAGGGCGCTTTTGCGCTTAACGGCGAGGCGACCGCGACCCTTGCGAACAGCGGACACATTTCACTGGCCGCGAGCGCCCTCGCGCAGGGCTCCGCAGTCGGCGGGAGCGGGACCCAGTTCATTCACACGGCGTCGGGCGCGAGCGCGACGATTCCCTTCACCGTCCCAGGAGCCTATGCCGCGATCCACGGAGCGATCGAGCAGATCGCCGTGGCTTCGGCAGGTGGACGGGGCCGCGGCTCCGCATCGGCGGACGGGACGGGGTCGGTCGGCGGAGCGAGCCTTTTGCTCGACAACAGCGGAACGATCGACATTCTCGCTAAGGCCGGGGCGGACGGAAGCGGCCTTGCATCAGCGAGCGCGATCATCAGCGGGGCGTTGGCCCAGAATGCAATCGCAGCGCTCGGAATGGCCACTGCCGCCTTGGACAATGAGGGCACGTTCAACATCGATGCCGTTGCAACCGCGAGTGCAAGCGGGTCCGCCCTTGCCTCGGCGCACGTCGATCCGGCCATTCGCCAGGTCGCGGCCAATTCAGGAAAAGGGCCCGACTCCATCGCGAACGACCAGTTCTCCAACGCGGGCAGTGTCGCGGTTGGGGCGCTCGCAGCGGCCACGGGCGCGACCGCGAGCGCGCTCGCCGGAGTGGAAGTCGCGGTCAACCAGATCGCCCAGGCAAGCTTCGGCGATGCATCCGCCAGCCTTGCCAACGATGGGACATTGAACCTCACGGCGGCCGCGAGCGCCAAAGGAAGTGTCACCGCCATTGCCGATGCCGGCGTTGGAAGTCCCCGATCCGGAGCGATCTTGCAAACCGCCCTCGCAGCAGGGGGACTGGCCAAGGACATACTGACGAACAGCGGGCAAATCAGCCTCCTCGGCACCGCCCGGGCGACGGCGGATTCCGGCTGGGCGCAGGCGATCGGACACATCAATAACGGCATCGTGCAGGGCGCCGCCGGCGCGACCGCCTCGGCGCTGCTCGACAATAGCGGAACAATCCACATCGAAGGCGCGGGACACGCCAGCGGCCAATCGGCGACCGGCAACGGAGTAGTCGGCGGCGGCATCATGCAGCTCGTCAACGCCACCACCTCGATCGGAAAATCCTCGAGGATGATTGAAGCCACCGGAGCGGCCGGCGATGCCTCGGCCACGCTCGCCAACTCGGGAAGCATCAGTATCGCGGGGATTGGAATTGCCGAGGCGACGGGGCCTGCCCGGGCGGTCGGCTTTGTTGGCGGCGCAGTTTCCCAGTTCGTCAGCGCAAATGGGGGCGACGCGTCTGGATCGATCGACAATGGCGGCGATCTCGAGGTCCTCGCTGGTGCCAGCGCTCATGGTGCAGGAGCCACCTTCACGATCAGCGGGTTGAGTTGGGCAGCTGGCGGAGCAAGCGCGCTCGCGCAGGTGAGTGGTGCGCTTGTCCAAGTGATCGGCGCCGGCTCGGGCGATGCTGGCGCGGCGATCGCCAATAGCGGCTCGCTCGTTGTTTCCGCGGTCGCGAATGCAGCCGGAGCGGGTATCACGAGCGTGATCGCCAATCCATGGTCGCAGACCGCCGTCGATCTTGGTCCTCGTGCAACAGCGGTTGTTCTCGGTGCGATCAATCAAAGTGCGTTGAGCGCCAACGGCGATGCCAACGCAGCGCTCTTCAACAGCGGAAGCATTACGGCTCTTGCCAGTGCCAACGCGACAGAGACGGGCGCCGGCCCTGCAAGCGCGCACGCAATCTTCTCCGCCGCGGACCTGCAGCGGGCCGAGGCCGATGCCGGAGCGGCCACCGCGAGCTTCGACAATCAAGGAACCTTTGCGCTCGACGCGGTCGCACATGCTTCGGGAACCGAATCTGCGTCGGCAAGCATGGCCGTAGCGTCGGCGGCGCTGTTCGGAGGCGTGCTCGACCTCGCGACTGGAATGACTCACGCGTCGGCCCTGTTCAACAACAGCGGCACGCTCACTATCGATGCGCTCGCCAGCGCGGTCGACCCAAGCGGGCTTGCACAGGCGGCGGCCATCGCGTCGCGGGCAATCCAGGAAGACGCAAATGCCGCCTCTGGAGACTCGATCGCCACCCTCGGGAATTCCGGCACGATCAGCATCAACGCCATGGCTTTGGCGTCGGGCGAGTCGGCAGTCGCGGGAGCAAATATATCGACCGGACTTGCCCAGTTCCTCAATGCCGGGGGGTCGGCCGCTGCAGCTCTTACCAACGCCGGCTCCGTCGAGGTCGCCGCCGGGGCCTCTGCGATCGCCGAGGGTGGGCCGGCCCGAGCCGGCGCGGGAATTGCTGTCGGGCTCGGCCAGATGCTGTTCGGCACGGGCATGGCAAGCGCCGCGATCAGCAACACGGGGACGATGGACTTTCAGGCCGCCGCGAAAGCGCTCGCCGGAACCAGTGAAGGCAATGTCGTGGGAACGGCTGTCGCCACCGCTCAACTCGGCGCGGTGACGTTCGTCGGGATCCATGGAATCATCAGCCAGGACATCTCTGCAGGGACCGCCCTTGCGGCCCTCGACAACAGTGGTTCTCTTTCGGCGATTGCAGCCGCAAGCGCTTCGGGCACTGTCGGCATCGCGCATGCGAACCTGATCGAGGGCGTGAGGCAGGATGTCCGCGCATTCGACGGGGATGCGACTGCACAGCTTTCGAACAGCGGCTCGATGAGTTTCGCCGGAACGGCACTCGCGAATGCCGTCAGCGGTCCTGCCGAGGCGGTCGCAACCGTCCGCTTTGCCGTCGACCAGGTCGCCCGGGGCGCGGAAGACGCATTGGCATCGGTCACGAATACCGGGACATTCGAAGTCGCGGCACGAGGCGCGGCCTCGGGGAGCAACGATGCACACGCTTTCGCGGCGGCTGGGGGAATATCGCAAAATGCTCGGACGAGCGGGTCCGGATCGGCGAGCGCCGCGTTCGACAATGGCGCGGATTTCAGCGTCCTGGCCGTCGCCAAAGCGCAAGCGGGAGACGAGCCGGTAGGGAGCGGAACGAGCGCTTACCTGCCGCGTGGGTCGGCCCAGGCCGACGCATTGGGCGTGCTTCAGCGGGCCGACGCGCTCGACTTTTCGAACAGCGGGACCTTCTCGGTCGCCGCCCTGGCGTCAGCATCAGGGGCACAGGCGAATGCCACTGCCTCTGCGGTAGGTGCCGAGCAATGGGGCAGCAATTCAGGCACCGGAGCTGCAAGCGCTCATTTCGCGAACAGCGGGATCTTCAACGTCGGCGCGCTCGCCATCGCTTCGGGATCCGCCGGAACTGCCTTTGCGAGCGCGATCGGCTACGAGTTCCTCGGGAACAAGGCAGCGGCAATCAGTGCATCCAATAGCGGGACGATGAACGTCGCTGCGAGTGCGTCTGCACCTGTGGCAGCGCTTGCGACCGCATATGGGATGGTTGCACGGGTGTCCGCCGGACGCACGTCGAGCGGACTTGCGATCCCCATTGCCGGCGCGGTCACCGCGACCCTTGCAAACACTGGCACGATCGACGTTTCTGCAAACGCGAAGGCGGGGCCGGACCATGGGCTCTTCGCTCATGCGAGCGCCCGCGACGCGATGCTCGAGAGCATCGCTGCCACAACCATTGCTGAAACAATGACCAACGACGGGGCCATCAACGTCGCTGCTGGAGCGAGCGCGAGCGGGGATGGATTCTTCATCACTGCGGCTGCCACTGCGGTCGACGCCATGGCGCAATATGCGGTCGGCTCGACGGCTGACCAGCAGATGACGAACAATGGAACGATCTCGTTCGGCGCCGCCGCAAAGGTCGATGGATCGCTCTTCACGTTCGGGAAGGCGCACGCTCTCGGGGCCATGAACCAGGACGCCTCGGCGGCAAGCGTCGTCCAGAGCATGATCAATGCGGGTACCGTCAGCGTCACCGCCAATGCGACCGCAATTGCAGCGGGCGAGACCGTGACCCGCTCGAGCGATCAGCTTCTTGCCGGGATCGCGACTGCGAGCGCGTTCGCGGTCGGGCTCGGTCAGAGCGCGAGGGGCGCTTCGGCGAGCGAGACCCTGGCGAACAGCGGCAAGATCAGCGTCGATGCAAATGCAAAGGCGAGCGCACCGGCGGTGGACGGGCCAGCCGGCACCGCCGCCGATGGTCGCGGCTACGCCTTCGCGCTCGCGATGGGCGCGGCTCAGACCAACGGGGCCACCGGCGACGCCCTTTCGAGTTTCACCAACAGCGGGACCATCGACGTCCATGCTGGAGCGAGTGCGAGTGCGGCGGCGGGAAGCGCAGTCGCAGTCGCTCGCGGTGAATTCGTGCGCGGTGTCGGGGAAGGAACGCTCTCACTCGACATCACCAACAGCGGCACCATCGATTCGAGCGCCACCGCCCATGCCGCGGGCCGGGCCTATGCTCTTGCCCGCGCCATCTACGTGACGAACCTCGGGACTCCGGCGACGGAAACGATCGCCAACCCCCTTGCCGGTTCAATCGTCAACTCGGGTTCCTTGAATGTCGTCGCGAGGGCGACCGGCAGCAAGGCTGAAGCGAGCGGTGTGATTGCTCCTGCGGATACGTTCACGATTCCTGCGACCTCGGCGTTTGCCACCGGCATCCTGCTGTTCGGCGGCGCCAACACCATGACGGTCACGAACAGCGGATCGATCCATGTCGATGCCATCGCGGCCAATGGCGAACATGCCGTTGCAATGGGGATCGTCGCGCTTGCGAATGGCACGGTGGCCCCGGGCGCCGACGACGTCCTGACCATCGACAACTCGGGCGACCTCATTGTCCGGCAATCCTATGACGGGGGCGAGACCTGGCACCGCGGCCTCGCGATCAACGTGGGCGGCAATCCCGACCTCTTCGTCAGGCCGGCCGGGAACAGGACGGTCGTCAACCTGCTCGGTGGCGGCGACATCTACGGCAACATCGCGCTTCGGGCAGAGAATGACGATGTCATCAACGTCTCCGATGGCGAGACTTCCTTCGACGGGATCATCAACCCAGTCGCGATGCCCGAAGGAGGCGTTTCAGAAACCAGTCTCGACAGCGGTCTTGCCGGTGTTGGAACGCTGAACATCCTCGATGGAGGAACCCTCTTCATGCGCGACCGGCGGCTCGATGCCGACTTCGCCGACATGTACGACGGGCCGTCCTATGCGTTCATCGACACCCTGAACGTTGACGCGAAGGGAACGCTCTCGTTCGAACTTCAGCCCGCAAGCAGCGGGGCGCAGCCGGTTGGCACCTATTCGCAGATCTTCGCTGACAGCGTGAACCTTGATGGAGGCACGCTCGAAGCGCGGGTCAGCACGGCCAACGGGCTCTTCGCCGACAGCTACAGCTGGGACAATCTCATCGACGCGAACGCGCTCAGCGGAAAGTTCGACCAGTGCGTGCTGGGCGGCAAATATGCAGGATCGGTCCTGCTGAACCTCAGCTGTTCTTACGACACTAACGCCAACGTCGATCTTTCGATCACGAGGACGCCGTTCGACCAGGTCGCGGGTTTGAATGCCAATGGCATCGCGGTCGGGACCGGGCTCGACAGCTACTTCGACGTCGGCCTGACGGGCGGGGCTGCGAACATGTTCGCCG
>DASZYL010000181.1:0-6233 GCA_035545385.1 Sphingomicrobium sp.
CGAAGCCGATCTTTGCTCAAATGAGGAGGTCGCACTCGTTGGCGGCGGCAATTCGGCCGGACAAGCGACGGTCTTTCTTGCATCGCGCGCAAGAAAGGTGACCCTGATTGCGCGCCGGCCGCTCGACGAGACCATGTCGCAATATCTCCTCGAGCGGATCGAGGCGCAGCCCAATATCGATGTCGTAATCGGTTGCGAGATCAGCGAGCTCAAAGGTCGTGAAGGTGAGCTCGAAGGCGTGTCGTGGCGCAACCGGCAGACAGGCAAGGTCGAAAGCCGCCCCGTGCGCTACCTGTTCTCGTTCATCGGGGCGGAGCCGAACACGGACTGGCTCTCGGCATCGGGGATCAGGCTCGATCCGCGCGGGTTCGTGCTCACTGGAGACGATGCGGGGGCTGGCAATTTACCGCTCGAGACCTGCCGGAAGGGCATTTTCGCGGTTGGAGACGTGCGCTCGGGATCGGTGAAGCGGGTCGCTGCGTCGGTCGGTGACGGAGCCGCGGTGGTAGCTTCGATCCACGCCTATCTCGCGAAACAGCAGGAACTGGCGCCGAGGTTCGTGATGACGAATATGCCCGCCGCACTCGTCTGACGCGCTTTGCGAATTACAGTCGTTGTCCTAAGGCCCGCGTCATGCTGCTTGCCATCGACGCCGGCAATACGAATCTGGTCTTTGCGCTCGTCGAGGGCGGCGAGATCATGGCCCGTTGGAGGATTGCGACGGACCCGCGACGGACCGCGGACGAATATGCCGTCTGGCTTCACCAACTGCTCGAGCTCGAAGGCTTTCCCAACGATTCGGTCGATGCGGTGATCATTGGAACGGTGGTCCCCCGCGCGCTTCACAATCTCGAGGTCCTCGCCAAGAAATATTTTCACTCCGAACCTCTCGTTGCGGGGAGGGGAAAGGCCGCCTGGCCGATCCTGCTCGATGTCGACGAGCCGGAAAATGTCGGAGCCGATCGAGCCCTCAACGCGATTGCGGCGCATGCGAAATACAAGGGCGACCTCATCGTGATCGATTTCGGAACGGCGACGACCTTCGATCATGTCGACAGCAAGGGCGCCTATGCCGGGGGGATCATTGCCCCAGGCATCAATCTTTCGCTGGACGCGCTCGTCAGCGCTGCCGCCAAGCTTCCGCGCATCGCCATCGAGGCGCCCAGCGGCAATTCGTCGGTCATCGGCCGAACGACGCAGAGCCAGATGTTGAGCGGCATCTACTGGGGCTATGTCGCAATGCTCGAGGGCCTGGTCGAACGGATGAAGCGCGATCTCGACCGCGAGGTGACGGTGGTCGCAACTGGAGGCCTTGCAAGCCTGTTCGACAAGCACACCAACATATTCGATGCGATTGAACCCGATCTTACCGTCCAGGGGTTGAGTCTCTTGTACGACATGGCAGTGCGCGTTTCGAAATGATCCCCGGCGAAGAGCTCCTGTTCGTGGCCCTCGGCGGCTCCGGCGAGATCGGCATGAACGTCAATCTCTACGGCTGCCGCGGACAGTGGATCATGGTCGATCTCGGCCTCAACTTCGCTGGCCCCGACTATCCGGGAATCGAGCTCATCCTGCCGGATCTCGAGTTCATCGAGGACCAGCAGGAGCGGCTCTCGGGAGTCATCCTGACCCATGGCCACGAGGACCATATCGGGGCGCTTCCCTATCTTGCCGACGAGCTCAAGTCACCGCTCTACGCAACGCCGTTCACCGCGGGTCTGATCGCGGGCAAGCTCGAGGAAGAAGGCCTGACCGGCCAGGTCCAGCTCAACGTCGTCGAGCGGGGCGGGACGATCGAGCTCGGGCCGTTCCGGGTGAGCTTTGTCGCGCTTTCGCATTCGATCCCGGAAGGAAACGGGCTGCTCATCGAGACCCCGTTCGGGAATATCTTCCACACCGGGGACTGGAAGATCGACGAGACTCCGGTCATCGGCGCTGCCCCGGATACCGATATCCTGACGACGATCGGCGATAGAGGAGTGCTCGCGCTCGTTTGCGATTCGACGAACGTCTTCCAGGAGGCGCCGTCCGGGTCCGAGGAAAGCGTCCACGAGGGCCTGCTTGCGCAGGTCATGATGGCCAACGGGCGCGCGCTCGTGACGACGTTCGCGTCGAACGCCGCCCGGCTCCAGACGATTGGGCGGGTGGCACGCGAGGCAGGGCGGCAGGTTTGCATCGCGGGTCGATCGCTCGAACGGATTTTGCGCGTTGCCCAGTCGACCGGCTATCTCAAGGATTTTCCGCCGCCGATCGGCTTCGACGAGGCGATGCGACTTCCCAAGGACGAGCTGCTGGTCATTGCGACGGGCGGGCAGGGCGAACCGAGGGCGGCCCTCGGGCGGATCGCATCGGGAACCCACGAGCTGAAGCTCGGCGAGGGCGACACGGTCATCTTCTCTTCGCGGATCATCCCGGGAAACGAGATCGCGATCGGGCGGATCATGAACCAGCTCTCCGACCTTGGAGTTCAGATCGTCACCGAGAAGCAGGCGCACGTCCATGTCTCGGGCCACCCCGGACGGCCGGAGCTGGTCCAGATGTACAAGTGGGTGCGCCCAGAGATCGTCGTCCCGGTCCACGGCGAAGCTCGTCACCTCGCCGAACATGCGCGACTGGCGCTCGACCATGGCGTCAGGCACGCGGTCGTCCAGAAGAACGGCGACGTGGTGCGCCTTGCGCCCGGCGACCCGACCAAGATCGATGAGGTGCGCGTCGGGCGTCTCGTTCTCGATGGTGACGTCATTCTCCCGGCCGACGGCGCAACCGTCAACGAGCGGCGCAAGATCGGTTACGGCGGGCTGATCACGGTCGCACTTCCGATAGGCGACGATGGAAGGCTCGCCGGAACTCCGTTGATCCGGCCGTTTGGAGTTCCCGTCGAAGAGGATCGCGACGATTTCATCGCCGATGCGACCGACGCCGCCGCAAAGGCCTTCAGCCCGGGGGTCGAAGAGGAGAGGCTGCGCGAAGCGGTTCGGCTCGCAGTTCGACGCTGTGCGACCCTTTGGACCGGCAAGAAGCCGCTCGTAGAAGTGATGCTCCTTCAAGTCGCGGCATGAAGCTCACTTCGATCATCGCCATCTACTTCCTGTTCTTCGCCGGATCCGCCTTCATCCTGCTTCCCTTCGGCGTCAGGACGACGGAAGAGGTTGGGGGCGAGAGGATCCCGGGGAGCGCTGAAAGCGCTCCACACCGGTTCGACGTCAAGCGGCACTTCCTCAAGGCCGCGATCGTCGCGGCCCTCCTCTTCGCCCTTTATTATGCGAACTGGACCTTTGGCTGGATCACCGCCGACGACCTCGATCTCTACCGCCGGCTCTAGCGCTTCTTGTCGATCGCCTGGCGAAGAGCCGCATAGAGCTTGCCCATGTCGGAGGACATGAGGGTGACGGCGATGATCGATCCCTCGCGTTCGGCGATGACTCGGCGAAGCATGGCCTCGAAATCGTGGACGTAGCTATTGACCGATCGCTGGAATTCGAGGTCGGTGTCGTAATGGGCGCGAAGGGCGCGGGTTTCGCTGCCATCGATCAGGCGCACCGCCCGGCTCGTGAAGATCCCGCGGTTGCCCTTGAGATAGGCACCCCATGCCTTGTCGTCGATCTCGTCGGCGAGGATCTTGCCGACATCGATCGCTGCCGAGTGCATGGAATCGATGAGCAGCGACACTCGCCTCGCGAATGCCTCGCTGTCCTTCTCGCGCTGATCTTCCCTCGTCCGCTCGATATGCTGCTCGAGCGCCGCTGCGCTCTGTCCGATGGTGATCATCTGCTGGGTCAAACGGTCGGATGCCGCGCGCGCCGATTCGACGGCCCGGGCGGCGACGCTCTCGACCTCCCGCAGCCTTTCCTCGATGCTCTCCTTGATCACGCGTTCGAGCACGTCCCGGGTTTCGTTCGAAAGCTTTCCGGCGCTCTCGGGGATCACTTGCTCGATCGCTTCGCGTGCACGCTCGGCCGCGTGAGCAGCCGCTTCCCGGACCTGGACGAGGGAGGCGACGAGGGCTGGTGCGGTTTGCGCGCTGAGGTCGGCAGCCTCGCGCTCGACCTCGGCAAGCATGGATGAAAGCTCGGTGAGCTTCGACTGGGCGTTGCCGACGCCGTCGTCGACGGTTGCAAGAAGGGCGGTGAGCCGGTCCTGGTGCTCGGCAATGTTCGACCCCGTCGCCGAAAGGCGCTCGCCGGCTTCCGTTGCAGCCTCCCGGATCCAGTCGATCTCGGGTCGTGCCAATGCCGCCGACTGGACCAGGCGTTCGGTGCTTCCATGCGCTTCGCCAATGGCGGTTCCAAGACCGTCGCGGATCTCGTCGGTCAGCCGGTCGATGGCCTGGTGGAGGGCGGCGGTGCGTTCGGCGATCGAGCCGATGGCCATGTCCTGCGAGCTCGCCTGTGACGCCAAGGTGTCGAGCTCCGAACGCGCCCTGGTGAGCGATTCAAGGAAGCGATTGGCGCGCTCGTCGCCATGGGCGGCGAGTTCGGCAAACCGTTCGTCGATAAGGGCAAGTCCGCGGTCGATCTCGGCGATCATTCGCTGCGAGGAACGGTCCTGCTCGGCGACACGCTGCGACAGGCCTTCGAGCGAGACGCTCGCCCGCTCGACATTGGCCGCGAGCGATTCGGCAGCTTCTGCTCCCGCCTTGCCGATCCCGGCCGACGCCTGGTCGACAAGCGCTGCAACCGCTGCGGACTGCACGTTGATGCCGGAGCGAATCTCGTCGAGCGTGATCGAGGTCCGCTCGAGCAATGCATCGAGAATCCCGGAGAAAGAGGATTGCGCCTCGCCCGCCCGTGCCGCGGCCGAGCTTGCCGCCGAGTCGATCTCGGCGAGTCTCGCCGCGAGCCGGTCCGACGCTTCGGCGATCAGCCGGTCGGCGTCGCGAGTGCGGTCGGACAAAGCATCGACATGGCGGCCGAGCGAAGCGGTCCTTTCCAGCGACTCGCTTCCGACCGCCCGGAGCTGCTCGGCGAGCAATCGGGTGGTCTCTTCCGCCCGAGGAAGGTCGTCGAGAAGGACCGCGATGTCGTTTCGGGCGGATTCCGCGGCCCGGTCGAGAGCGTCCCCGTGGAGCTTCAGTTTTGCAGTGCTGCTGTTGAACTCCTGGGTGATTCCACCGAGCTTCCCAGTAGCTTCGTCGCCGAGCTGCATGAGGTTCTGGGTCATCCTCGCAAGCTCGCTGCGGCTGTCGCTGATCCGCTGCGAGAGGACTTCGAGCAAGGCCTCGAGCGACTGGGCCTCGCTCCGCATCGCGATGACCGAGCGCGTGAACGCCTCCGCTTCCCTGCGCCTCGTGCGGCCAAAGATCAGCCAGGCGAGGCCAAGCAGAGCGAGCGGTCCTGCAGCGATTGCGAGCCACTGGGCGAGAAGCGGGGAGGAGAAGGGCTGGCCCGCCAACGACTGTCCAGCCGACCAGGCGGAATAGCCGAGCCAGAGGACTGCAAGAACGACGAGCGCTGTTCCAAGCACTCTTCGGCCCCCGGCGCCGGGCCGGCTCGAAACGAGGTCCATCGGTTCGGTCGGCTGAAGCCACTGCTCCTCTTCGACCGGGCCGTCTTCGGAATAGACGCTCGTCAATTCGAGGGGGTCGGCCGCATTGCTGGTCTGCGGCAAGGGTTCGGCGCGCTGTGGAGTGGGTGTCATTGCAATCGGCAGTTTACCATCTTTGAAGGAGCGGGAAAGCGGTTAGAGAGGGAAGCCGAAAGGCGGGGGGAGGGAAGAGCAGAAAATGGCGATCGGCGCGCTGATCGGAGCGTATCAGGAAGACGATAGCGGGAGCCTGCGCGCGCTTCTCCCGCTCGCGGGACGAAGCCTCCTCGAATATCAGGTGAGATGTGCCGTGGCTGCCGGCGCGGCGCCCATCGTCATCATTGTCGAGCGGGTCCCCCAAGCGCTCCAGGACGTCTTCGAACGACTTCGGATCGACGGGCTCGGAGTCGTTCCTGCGAGCGACGTCGGCGAGGCTCTGACCCGATTCGAGGCAGGTTCGATGATCCTCCTCGTCGGCGACGGGATCGCTCCACCTGCCGACCTCGTCGCTGCGATCGCCGAGGAACCGGAGCCTGCGATTGCGACCGTCCCGGATGACGAGCTTCACTCGGCGTTCGAGCGGATCGATGCCGAATCGCGCTGGGCAGGAGTGGCACTCGTTGATGCGCGCCTTCTCGGCTCGACGGCAGCGATGCTTGGCGACTGGGATCTCCAGTCCACCTTGCTCCGCCGGGCGCTTCAGGAGGGGG
>DASZYL010000182.1:0-17996 GCA_035545385.1 Sphingomicrobium sp.
CGACGCTCGAACAGGCGAAGTCGCTCGTTGACGATGGAGTGCCGGTCGCGCCACTGCCGCTCCCGGTCACTCCTCCCAACCGCGTCAATTGATATGCTGGTCAATTGATTGGAAGCGCTCACGCCTCTATTCGTGGCTCAGCGCGACCCCGTAGCTCAGCAGGATAGAGCATCAGATTCCTAATCTGAGGGCCACAGGTTCGAATCCTGTCGGGGTCGCCAGCTACCCCATCCCGAAGAGGATATTCCTGCGCTAGGAATCAAGTACAGCTGCTTCGAGAATGTGAAGCGGCCTGCCTAAAAACAAAAGGCCGCTGAAACGCGACCCTTTGCCAGCCCTCAAGGGACCTCGTAGGCTAAGCCTGCGCCTTACATACGCAAATCGTACGGAATCCCAAGATTCAGCTGCGATTGGCCACCTAGATAGGTTTTCGGCGGCTCGGTCGGCGAGGCCCCTTCGCCGCTTGGCGCCGTTCCTCTTCCAGCATTTCATTGAAGACTTCCGTAATTTTGGCCCGCTTCTCCGCACTGCTCTGGTCTCCACACCACGCGAAGGTTGCATTAGAGACGCCAACTCGCGCGTGGAAAGCAATGTCTCTATGTGATTCGCGTGAGTCCAGTTTCGAATGCGAGTTGAGCACCCAACGTTGCGGTTGGAAGCCAAATTTTGGGATAACTTTTAGGGTAAGTCCAGGGCGACCAGGTGGCGGTTTCTCTTGAAAATCAAGCACTTAGTGGCTTGGATTCGAGCGCTGTCGGGGTCGCCAGTTTCAAAAAGGGCTGGGACATGGCGACGATGCATCAGCGGGCGGAGGGCAGATCAGGCGTGGTGCACCGCTTGTTCGTCGATCATCCTCGCTCGCTCGGCATGAGCTGGGCGCAGCACGGAATTGGTGCAATCGTGATCGGAGCAACGCTCGTCGGCGCTGGCGCAGCCTGCCTCGTTCACGCGTTGGTTCCGGGCTGGTTCACGCAGACTGCGGGGAGGACCGTCGAGCGGATGCACGACCATATGATCAAGCGGAAGGCGGGCGCCGCAAATCCGGAGAATTGGCCTGACTACGAAATCTGACCGGTTGGTGCCGGTCGCAATCGTCGGCGGAGGGGCTTCGGGCACCATCCTTGCGGCACAGCTTGCGCGGCGCGGCATTGCCTCGGCACTGATCGACGGGAGCGGCCGCGTTGGCCGAGGAGTCGCATATTCGACAAGAGAAGCCGTCCATCTTCTCAACGTCCGGGCGGAAGGGATGAGCGCCCTTGCTGGCGAACCCGATCATTTTGCGAGGCGCTTTGCCGAGGAGGGCGGCGATCCGCGCGGCTTTGCCCAGAGGCGGTTCTTCGCCACTTACATGGGCGAACTGCTCGAGGAAGCGGTCGAAAGCGGCTGCACCACGATCATCGAAGCTTCCGCGATTGGCGCGCAGAGGCTCGACGCGCGCTGGTCGATCGAGTTCGACAATCGAGCATCGCTCGAGGCTGAAATCCTCGTCCTTGCGATCGGGAACCAGGAGCCCGATACGCTTCGCGCATTCGACGGCATCGGCAAGCGGTTCGTCGCCAATCCCTGGGGTGCGCAAGCGCGCTCGGCTGTCGAGGACCTCGCGGCAAATGGTGGCGATGCACTTCTTGTCGGGACCGGTCTCACCATGGTCGATCTCGTCCTGTCGCTCGATGCCGCCGGTCACCAGGGCGCAATCGTGGCCCTGTCCCGGCGCGGGCAGGCGCCCCGCGGCCATGCCGATTTCACGCCGGCGCCGGTTGGAGCTCATGAACTCCCGCCCCCCAACCTTCGCGCGCTTTTTCGCTGGCTTCGCCGAAGGAGCGCCGAAGTCGGCTGGAGGGCTGCAGTCGACAGCCTTCGTCCACACAGCCACGCCCTATGGCAAAGCCTGAACACCGAGGAACAGCGGCGTTTCCTTCGCCATGTCCGACCATGGTGGGACGTGCATCGCCACAGGATCGCGCCCGAAGTCGCTGGAATCGTGGCCCGCCTCGTCGGCGAGGACCGGCTCGCGATCGTGGCGGGCCGAGTCATCGCCGCCACCGAAACTCCGGATGCCATTGAAGTCGAGCTTCGCCGGCGTGGTTCGGCGGCGTCCCAGAAGATGCGCTTTGCCTATGCGTTCAATTGCACCGGGCCATTGCATTCGATCGAGCGTAGCCGGGATCCGTTGCTGAGATCGCTCCTCGATGGCGACGCGGCTGAGCCCGACCAGCTCGGGATTGGCCTCAAGGTCGACGAAAGCTCGCGAGCGGGGGAACGCTTGTGGGCCCTCGGACCTCTAACGAAGGGACGCTATTGGGAGATTATTGCCGTGCCGGATATTCGGGAGCAGGCGGCGAGGGTCGCCGATGACATCGCTCGGGAGCTTCGGGCATGAATCCGCCGTTCGAGCATGGCGAGCCGGAAGATGGCGATCTCGTCGACAACGAACAGGAATCGGAAGTCCCTGCGGAGGTGAAGGAGGCGGTCCGGACCCTCATTCGATGGGCCGGCGACGATCCTGACCGCGAAGGGCTTCTCGACACTCCCCGGAGGGTCGCATGCGCCTGGCGCGAATATGCGCGCGGCTATGCGGAAGATCCGGCCTTGCACCTCAGCCGGACGTTCGAGGAGGTGGGCGGCTATGACGAGATCGTCCTCCTCAAGGACATCCCGTTCCAGTCCCATTGCGAGCACCACATGGCGCCGATCATCGGAAAGGCTGCGATCGCCTATCTTCCAAACGACAAGGTCGTCGGGATCAGCAAGCTCGCGCGGGTGCTCCACGGCTTTGCACGGCGGCTGCAGGTCCAGGAGCGCCTGACTGCGCAGGTCGCCGATGCGATCTGGGAACATCTTCAGCCAAAGGGCGTGGCCGTGGTGATCGAGGCCACGCACGCCTGCATGACTGCGCGCGGCGTCTCGACTCCTGGAGTGATGATGACGACCAGCCGGATGATGGGCACGTTCCGCGAGGACGAGAGGAGCCGGCGCGAGGTACTCGCTCTCATGGGTTACTGAAGTAGCGAAGCAGCGCGGCTCCGCTGGCCGGGAACCGCGCTGCTGCCCACGTCAAGAAATCGACGTGATCGACGCCTTTAGGCGTGGGTCTCCATGCCGTGCTTCAGCTGGCTGATCTGGTCGTGCCCCGCTCGGATCGACTGGTAGCAGCGCTCGACGACCGCACGCGATTCGCCGCTCAAGACATCCGAGTTGAGCGCGGCTTCGAATTTTTCCTTGATATAATCCTCGCCGCGCTCGACCTCGTTGATGATCGACTTGTCGTCCCCGCCGGTGATCGCCGACTTCAAATCCTCGAAGCGCTGGTGGGCCTTGCCCATGAACGACCCGTCGTCCTCGGGGTTACCGCCCAGCCGGCGCACCTCGGAACGAAGCTCCTCGACGACTCTCCGGCGCTCGTTTGCGCGTTCACGGAAGATCTCGCGAAAGCGCTCCGATTCGATCTCCTTCGCCGAGTTTTCATATCCGGTGATGCTGTCGATCGTGGTCGCGATCAGCGAGTTGAGAGTGGCGATTTCCTTGGAATGATCGTGATCGGTCATGGCTTTGCTCCATCTTGAGGGGTTGATCCCCTGAAGAACGCCCGAACCGGCTCAGCCGATGCGCGCCCATGAAAAATTGCAGGCATCGAGCGCGAATTGCTGTCAGTCTGCCGCCCGCGGCGCCGGCGAGTCGCCGCTCGGGGGGAAGAACGGCATGGCACTCACGCGCCGCGCGTTGCTCGAGCAGATCGGAAAGGCGGGCGGGCTCGGCGCTGCCTACATGGCGATGGAGACTCTTGGCCTCGCCCTTCCGACTCCAGCCGGGGCGGAGAATTTCGAGCTCCCGTCGTCGAGCGGACGCGGCCGGTCGGTCGTCATCTTGGGAGCCGGGATAGCCGGCCTCGTTTCAGCCTACGAGCTTCAGCGAGCCGGCTACCGGGTGACGGTGCTCGAGGCCCGGGATCGTATCGGGGGACGCTCGTGGACCATCCGCGGCGGCGACCGGATCGTCCAGGCTGGCCGTCCCGACCAGGTCGCGGCCTTCGATCCTGGACTTTACTTCAACGCCGGCCCGGCGCGCATTCCGAGCACCCACCGGCTGGTCCTCGGCTACGCTCGGCGCTTCGGCGTTCAGCTCGAAGCGTTCATCAACGTCAATCGCAACGCCGGCTGGGATTTCGGCGGGAAGGTCAATCCCGAGCGCCGGATGGTCGAGGACATGCGCGGCCACCTCGCCGAATTGCTTGCAAAGGCGATCGATCGAAAGGCGCTCGAGGGCATTGTGTCAAAGGACGAGATCGAGGCGGTTCGCCAGTTCCTCGGACCTTATGCGGATGTCGGCCCGGACGGTGTGTACCGACCGGCCGGGCGCTCGGGCTATCTGGTGGAGGGAGGCGGCTACAACCAGGCACCGGTCACGCTCCCGGCTCTTTCAGTCAAGGAACTCGCGCCATCGGGGGCAGTCACCCTTCCGTACCTTTTCGAGCATATCTGGGACATGCAATCGACCATGCTCCAGCCGGTCGGCGGCATGGATCGGATCGCGAAGGCCATTTACGACCAGGTGAAGGGCTCGGTTCGGCTTCGAACGCCGGTTTCGGCGATCCGGCGCTCGGGCGAGAGAGTGCGGATCGAGCATGGGCCCGGCAATCAGGCGACCGAAGCGGATTTTTGCATCTGCACGATCCCGCTGCCGGTTCTTGCTCGGATTCCCAGCGACTTCTCCCCCGCCAAGAAGGCGGCGATCGCCGGGGCTCCCGCATATCTTCATAGCGTGAAGCTCGCCTTCGAAGCTCCGCGCTTCTGGGAAACCGATGACAATATCTTCGGAGGGCTCGCCTGGACCGATCGACTGAACGAGAACGTGATGTACCCCTCGTCGTCGATCGGGAGCGCCAAAGGGGTGATCGTCGGCGCTTATTGCGCGGGCTGGACCCACGACGATACTCCCGACTCCTTCGCGCAGCTCTCACACGAAGAGCGTTTCCGGATCAGCCGGGAATCGATCGAAGCGCTCCATCCCGGGCGTTCGCGCCTGCTCAGCAAGGGCGTGACTGTCGCATGGGGCCTGACGCCCTATTCTGAGGGCGTCGGGCCGCTCTGGCCTGACCCTGATTTTGGCGGCGGGAACGGGGGCCGTGGAGCACTCTACCAGGAACTGCTGAAGCCAGAAGGCCCGATCCTTTTTGCCGGTGAGCATCTTAGCTATCAGCCGACCTGGCAGGAAGGAGCTGCCGCCTCGGCTCACGAGGCCCTGAAGCTCCTTGCGGAGATGGCCAAGGGCCATGCCGAGAAAGTGGAGCGTGCATGAGCAGGGATGGCGGATGCACCTGCGGGTTCGTGAGGTACCGGTTGAACCGGGACCCGATGTTCGTCCACTGCTGCCATTGCACGACCTGCCAGAGGGAGACCGGTTCCGCTTTCGCCATCAATGCGCTGATCGAAAGCGATGAGGTCGAAACCCTCGAAGGTTCGGTGGAACCGGTGATGACCCCGTCCGAAAGCGGTCGTGGACAGCAGATCTGGCGCTGTCCCAAATGCCATGTCGCACTGTGGAGCAATTATGGCGGCGCGAGGGACCTCCTGCGCTTCGTTCGGGTAGGAACGCTCGACGACCCGCGGGAAATCGCGCCCGACATCCACATCTATACGCGCTCGAAGCTTCCCTGGGTGCGTCTTCCCGACGGGGCTCTTTCGGTCGCGGCCTATTACGACAGCAAGGAAATCTGGCCCACCGAGAGCCTCGAGCGCAGAAAGGCGCTGTTCGGCGCGGGCTGAAGGACGGTCCCTATCCGGCGACTCCTGGAAGATGCGCCGCGACCTTCGCCCACGGCAGGTTGAACCAGAAGACCGAGAGCGGGAAAACCTCCCACAGGGCGGCCATGGAAATGCCGAGCCTGGTCGCGGGATGGACGTGGCCGATCGTCCTTCGATCCCACAGGATCATCGGAACGAAGAGGAGGAAGCCGAGCAGGAGCTGGAGAGTGAACGTCGGAAGGATCGGGGGACCGATCGGAAGCCTCCCGATCGAGGGCCCCATGACGACGAGAATTGCTGCGCTCAGCATGACGCGCTTGTGGAACTGGACGTCGCGCCGATGGGTCCAGCCGTTCCAGATCAGGAACGCGAAGGGGATGATGGTCGCGAGCGGAACGATCGTCCACGTGAGGGAATCGGTAAAGGGCGGCTGGTTCGCCCGGGCGACCTGCCAGACCGACGTCAGGTACATGACCGGGATCATGAGAATTGCAAACAGCATCCCGAGCTTGCCGAGCTGCATGTGGACGGCATGCTTTCTCGCCGAGATGAGCTGGGTCTGGGCGACGATGAGGGCCATCCAGGTGGTAAAGACGATACCGTGAAGGATCACCGCCGAGTTCAGGCTCGGGTTCGGACGCGGATAGGGCGGGACAATCCCGCGCAGGTAGAAGCTGGGTCCAAATCCGAGCAGGACGAGGAGAACGAGGAAGAGCGCCAGTCGCGAATAGAATTTTCGCTCCGACGCCTTGCGGTCGGTCCCGGGCGCAACGATCGTCGCCATTAACCACCCCCAGTAAACGGCAGATGAGCGGCATCTTGGTCCAAAAGTCGAGCCTGATCAACGAGGATCGATGACGCTGGCGCATCGTCATCTGCATCAATAGAACGCTCGCAAATTCCGCCACGGGGAGATCGACAATGCGCCACGTGAAGATCCTTGCCGCAGCGCTCGCGCTTTCAGCGAGCGGTGCTTTGGTTGCAGCAGCTCCAAAGGCTCCGACCATCGCCACGGCCGTGGCCTCGAAAGACCGGACGAGCGACAATGTTCAGCTCGACGCGGGGCGCAAGCCCGCCGCCGTCCTCAATTTCCTCGGTCTCAAACCGGGGATGAAGGTCCTCGATCTGTTCGGCGCCAATGCTTACTGGGCGGAGATCGAGGCGCCGGTCGTCGGCCCGAAGGGGCACGTCACCGTCTGGCAACCGTCCCAATTCTATCGCGAGAAGAGCAAGCAGTCCTTCGAGGCCTTCGCCGCCAAGCACCCCAACGTTTCGATCGTCACCTCGAAGTTCGAAGCTCCGGACCTTCCGAAGAATTATGCGGACTTCGTGATCCTCAACGACAATTATCACGACAGCTACTGGCAGAACGAGAAGTTCGGGATTCCGAAGATGGACCCGAACCTGTTCCTCAAGGCCGTCTATGATTCGATGAAGCCCGGCGCCGTCATCGGAGTGATCGACCATGTCGCGAGCCCGAATTCGGATGCCCGGGCGACGGTTGAAAAATATCACCGGATCGATCCCGACGTGGTCAAGGCCGACTTCAAGCGCGCCGGCTTCGTTCTCGTCGCCAGCAGCGACCTTCTTCGCAATCCCGCCGACAAGCACGACGTCGAAGTCCACGACCCCAGCATCAAGGGGAAGACTGACCGGTTCATTTTCAAGTTCCGGAAACCGCGTTGAAGAGTGAGGTGAAGGAGGGGGCGTCGCAAAAATCCGGTCGGGGGTTTCGCGCTTATTGGGCGCTTGCTGCCCTCGTCTTCGGTCTCTTTGCCGGGACCCTCTCGCCGCAACTCACCCCGACCGCCCATTCCGCAGTGATCGGAATTGCGGGTTTCATCGGGACGCTTTGGCTCAATGCCCTGAAGATGACGGTTATTCCGCTCGTCGTCGCCCTGCTCGTCGTCGGCATCGCCAAGAGCGCCGAAGCCGCCCATGCCGGCCGGGTCGCGGGGCGCTCGGTGCTCTGGATCGTCATCGTCTGCACCGCTTCCGCGGTGTTCGGAACGTTGATGATCCTCCTTCTGACGAACATCTTTCCGCTTCCGCGAGCAACCGCGGCGGGCCTCCAGTCGGCGCTCCTCGGAATCGAGAACAAGGCGCCGCAATCGCTTCCTGGAATTGCCGAGTTCTTCAAGGGCGTCATTCCCGACAACGTCGTTTCTGCGGCGGCGAATGGCGATATCCTGCCGCTCGTCGTCTTCTCCGTGCTGTTCGCACTCGCCGTCGGTTTCATTTCCGAAACGGGCCGGCGCTCGCTCGTGACCTTCTTCGAGGCGGTTGGCGACGCTCTCCTCGTCGTCATCGAATGGGTGCTGTGGATTGCGCCGCTCGGCGTGTTCTCGCTTGCGCTTGTCGTCGGCTCGGCAGCCGGCGGCGCGGCCTTCGCCGGCCTTGGCCATTACATCATCCTCATTTCCGCCGTCGGGGTTCTCGTCACTCTCGCCGCATACCCGCTCGCCATTATCGGCGGTCGATTGGGTGTCGCCCAGTTCACTCGGGCGCTCATTCCCCCGCAGGCGGTCGCGATCTCGACCCGCTCGTCGCTCGCCTCCTTGCCGGCGATGCTCGCCGCTTCCCGGACGCTCGGGATCCGCGAAGAGGTCGCGGACGTCGCCCTGCCGATCGCAGTTGCCCTGTTCCGGGCAACCGGGCCGGCGATGAATGTCGCCGTGCCCTTTTACGTCGCGCACTGGCTTGGACTTCACCCAAGCCTTGCCCAGGTGATCGCTGCGACCGCCGTTGCCGCGGTCATGAGCTACGGCGCGGTAAGCCTTCCTGGAGAAGTGAGCTACATCAGCTCGATCGCTCCAATCGCGATCGCTCTTGGGGTGCCGATCGCTCCGCTCGCCCTCCTCGTTGCGGTCGAGATGGTGCCCGACATTTTCCGGACCGTCGGGAATGTTTCGATGGACGTTGCCCTCGCAGCGCTCGTCAACCGCTCGGTTGCGAGCGACTCCGGCGAGATGAACGCCAGCTGACCGCCGTTCGTCGATTGGGCGACATATGAGGCGCCTCTGTCGCGCTGCCGACAATTTCCTCAGCGTCATCGACTTCAAAGTGAACCGATCGCTGCACCGCGGCACAAAGACCCTGCGACGCGGGGCAAGTCGAGTCCCTCACTTCCCCAGCCGCCCCGCGTCGCGAACAAGGAGACGCAACATGTTCAAGGCCATGCCGGCGTTTGCAGCGCTAGTGGTTGCTGCTGTGTTCGTCGCTCCTACCGTGTCCCAGGCGGAAGGATCGAACTCGGTTCGCGTATCCTATGCGGACCTCAACCTCGCTTCCGACGTGGGGGCCCAGGCCCTCGAGCGGCGGATCGGCTTTGCAGCGCGCGTTGTTTGCGAGTTCGAGGATTCGAGGCAGATCTCCATTGCCACCGCAACGAACGTTTGCCGCAGCGATGCGATCGAGCGGGCGAGGCCGGCCTTTGAAGAAGCGGTTGCTGCCGCAAGGCATGGCACCGTCACGGTCGGAGGCGCTGCAGCGTTGATCGTTACTGCCCGGTGAGGCGCGTTCCATTAAAACCGCCGCGTGTCTTCGGACCCGCGGCGGTTGTGTTTCTTCAGCGCCCGGCGATCGCCCGGACCCGGTCCGAGTAGAGGCGCCCAACGGGCTGCTCGGTCCCGTCGGCGAGACGGGCAATCCAGCGGCCCGACTGATTGCGGGTAAAGCCCGTGATGAAGTCCTTGCGGACGATTGCCGATCGGTGGAGCCTCACGAACAGGTCCGGGTTGAGGCCCTCTTCGAGGGCGGCCATCGAATGGTGGATGAGCCAGCTCCGGCGCCCGACATGAAGTCGCATATAGTCGCGCTCTGCCGAGACCCGGTCGACGTCCTGGGCAGCGATCCGGACGAGCCCGGAGAGATCCGACGCCCAGAATTCCTCGAGCCATTGCGAGCTCTTACCCGGCTGGGGATGGCCGGTCCGCTGTCCGAGATAGGACCGGGCCCGGTCGAGCGCCCGTTGCAGCCTCGCCGGGTCGACGGGCTTCATCAGATAATCGACGGCCTCGACCTCGAATGCAGCGACCGCGAACTGGTCGAAGGCCGTGATGAATACGACGGCAGGAGAGGGGCTCTGGTTGGCAAGGGCCCGGGCAACCCCGATGCCATCGAGCCCGGGCATCGCGATATCGAGGAGCAAGAGATCCGGGTGGAGCGCCTCGGTGAGATTGATCGCGGAATCGCCGTCGCTCGCGGTTCCGACCAGCTGGGCTCCGTCCGAGCGTGCGAGCAGCAGCTGGAGCCGCTCTGCTGCGAGCGGCTCATCGTCGGCAATCAGTACGCGCAGCGGCTTTTCTTCAACCATTGGTCTCGACCGGCATCGTCAGTGAGACCTTGTAGCCGCCGCCGGCCATTGCTCCAAAGCGGCAGCTTGCCCGGCTTCCGAACCTCGCGTCGAGGCGCTGGCAGACGTTCGCAAGTCCAAGGCCCGTTCCTTCGTGGGTCGATGCCGCGGGGTCTTCGGTTCCGCCATTTCTCAGCCTGTTGCTGATCTCGAGCACCATCCGGTGGTCGTCGAGATGGCGGGCTTCCAGCCGGATCACGACCGCCTTGCGGCTCTTCGAAACGCCATATTTGATGGCATTTTCAACGATGGGCTGGAGGAGCAGGGCCGGAAGCCGCGCCTGTTCAAGCCCTTCGGGGACATCGATCTCGACCTGGAGCCGGTCCGGGAACCTTGCCTTCTCGATCTCGAGATAGAGCCTTTGGAGGTCGATCTCCTCGGCAAGGGTGACGTTCGCACCCGGGTCGAGCGAGAGGCTCGTCCGGAAGAAGGTCGAAAGCGCAAGAAGCATGGCCTCGGCCCGGTCGGTTCGGCCCGTCATCACCAGCGAGGAGAGCGAATTGAGGGTGTTGAAGAGGAAGTGCGGATTGATCTGGTAGCGAAGCGCCCGGACCTGGGCGACCTGCGCCGCGGCTTCCGCGTCCGCTGCCCGTCGCTCGGCGCCGTGCGCTTCGGACTGGGCGATCATCGCGATGTAGAACGCGCTCCAGGCAGCGAAGAAGAACAGCCAGACGACCATGATGTCGGCCGCCGACCTGAACTGCTCATAGGGGGGGAGCTCCGAGGCCCTCGGCCAGGTGATGACCAGCGGGGGCTCATTGGGCCGATCGACGATCGTCTGGTTGCCGAGCTCGGTGACGTGATAGCCCTCGCGCGAGACATAGTGGACCTCGTCCTGGGGCTTGTCCTGGAAACGGTCCGCCCAGATCGCGAGCCCCGAGAGCGTTGCAGCGGCAATGATCGAACCCAAACCTGCGATCGCGGCCTTCTTTCGAAGGCTCGCACCCTCGACGAGGTTGGCCGCGAGATAGATCCCGAAGGTGAGGACGATCCCGCAACCTACCGTGAAGGAGCGGTTGTAGATCCAGGTCCAGGGGTCCGAGCCAAGAAACGCCCTCGCGATGACCGTGAGGGCGTAGAAGAGCCAGAAGCCGAGGATGGATTTGACTGCAAGCGGCCAGTCGCCAAAGCGCGTTCGGGCCGCCGGATGGGGCATCATGAGCATTTGCCCTGTCATGGATCAAATTGCGCCCCGCGCAAAGCACCTCCTGCCCATTGGCAGAAGCGCTGGCGCTACCCGTCGAAACATGGGGCGGCTCGGAACGCCTCGCGCATCCTGCTCGTTACATTGGAGCAATGGTAAGCCACGGAGACGCCGCTGTGAATGATGCCAAGAAGGGCGCGCCGCCACCGGCCGTGCATTCGGCCGATCCGGACCCCGAGCTGGAGCGCAAGCTCAAGAAGAATCCGGGCGATCCCAACCTCAAGGCGGATGTCGGGAGCGATGAATCGATGGATGCATCCGATCCCCCCGCCGCTTCCCAGCCGGGATCCTCGGACGAGCCCGCGCCCTCGTCGGGCTTTCCGGAGTAACAGGTTACGGCACCGTCACAAAAACGCACCGGCGTTGCAATAAATCAACAATCCACAGTTTTGACGTTGTCGGTCGATTTCTAACCTAGACGCGGTGACTCCCCTCTGATTCAATATGAACGAGGGGTGGGACTGTGGTTAAGTATCTCGAAACCAAGGTTGCCGCATGATCCCGCTCGGGCAAAAGGAGTCGGGTTCATGATTACGCGGACCAGCCAGCCGGCAAGCGGCGCGATGCTGATCTCGGAGATGAAGGAGTTTGCGAGCTTTCCGAAAGCGACGCAGCGCTACATCCGAAGGTCGCTCGATGTGGCTTATGGTCGGCGTGACGCAATCGAGTGCTGGGCGCGCGACGAGGGCGAGGCCGCGTCGATCCGCGCGCAGGCGCGGCTCTACAAGCAGCTCGATCACCTTCGACTCCAGGTTCCGGACGACAGCGGACTCGACATGATCGAGCCCTTCATCGGGATGCTCATCACGATTTCCGCGTTCGATCTCGGCCAGGACAGGCTTCCGAACTTCGCAGCCTATCGGTTCCTCTACGAGCGGCTGATCGGCGCCGCTTCCCGGCCGTGGCTCCCGGCAGCATTCTGCTCGGCCGCCGCGCTTCCGCACCTTCACCCGGATCGCCGCCGGATCCTGCTCCAGTCGATCAGCGAGAGCGCCGCGACGGCGCCCGGCTGGTCGAGCCGCGAGCCGGTGTTCTGGCCCGAGTGGGTCGAAAAGGTCGATCTCAAGGCCGCAGCCTAATCCGCGACACCTGTTGCGGGCTAACGAAGCAATCCAGAAGAGCACGCACTGGATTGCTTCGTCGCGCCTAGACGCGCGCCCTTACCGACGGGAAGATCTTCGCCAGTTCCTCGAGACTGCTCGCGGCGTTGCGGTGATGGACGAATAGGACGCCCGCTTCCTCATAGGCCGCGCGATGCTTCTCGCGATCGTCGACAAGCACGTCCCCTCGATGCATGTGCTTGTGCTTGTCCCTTGCCATGCAGGTGATGATCGGAACTCCCGGGAAATGCTCGGCCGCCCATTCGACCTTTTGCGGGGCGGCCCAGCTACCGACCGGAAGGCCGGTGAGGATGGTGGGTTTGAGATGTTCGACCGCGTCGAACAGGAGCCGCGCATCGGGCATCTCGGGAAGCGTGCCGTAGAAGTTCTTCGCCTTCGCGAGCCTCCTCCAGAACGCTCCACGGCCGTGCCTTGCGATAAATTCCCTGGGACTTGCCCCAAGGAGCTCTCGGGCCGCTCGGTCGAAGTCCGCAAGGACGCCGTCGGCATCGAGGAACAGTCGCGGGCCGGCCATCAGAAGCGCGCGGGGTGGAGCTCGACCGGGACCGGGGTATCGAGACGGGTCCAGCCCCCTTCGCGAAGGAGGTCATTGCTCTCGCGGGCGCGGCGCCCGGGCCCCAGCGACCAGGTGATATGATAGGTCGAGCCGTCGGGCCGGTCGGTGGTGCCGTCGATCTCGACGACGAGGCATTCGAGGCTCCGCCCATCGTCGGCGCGGCCGACCACCGCCGAGCTTTCGGGTGGCTCGGGCAGCCGGCTCGCCGGCGTCGCGCCGGTGCTCAGCGTCACATGGTCGGCATCGACCTTCTCATATTTCGGAGGAAAGCGCTCGAGCAGTCTCTGCCGCTCCACCGCGGGCAGCTTCCAGCCGGTGACGGTTCCAGGTTTGGCCATGCGGCTCCTGACGCCGAAGCGCGCAATCAGTTCCGCGCCGAAAGCCCCCCGACGAGGCCTTGGGCAAAATCGATCAGCGTGTCGTCGCGGGCACCCATGACGAGGATCCGGTCGCCCGCTTTGGCTTCGCCGAGAAGCGCGGCGCCGATATTGGACCTCTCTGGGATGTGCTCGGCATTCCTTCCGCGCCCCTCGATTTCTTTCGCGAGCCAGTCCGAGCCGCGGGTCCTTTCGACCGTGCCGCCCTGGTAGACCGGGTCGGGAAGATACAGGCGGTCATCGCTCGCCATTCCCGCGGCAAAGGCATCGGCGAGTTCCTCGCCCATCTTTGCGAGCGGTCCGTAGCCGTGCGGCTGGAACATGATGAGCAGCCGACCGGGATGGGCGGATAATGTCGCAAGCGTTGCTGCGATCTTGTCCGGGTTGTGCGCGAAATCGTCGATGACGGTCACTCCGGCAGCCCGGCCGACGGTTTCGAGCCGCCGCCGCAATCCCTCGAACCTGCCAAGCGCCGCCGCAGCCTCGGCGACCGGCACTCCAAGGGCCCGTGTCGCCGCGATCGCTGCGAGTGCGTTGGACGCATTGTGGCGGCCGGGGACCTTGAGCTCGACCTCGTAACGCTGGCTCTCGGCCTCGATTGAAAATGTCGCTCCGTCGGCTGCAAGCTCGAGGTTCTTCCCCATGAAGTCGGCGCCGGGGCTGTCGAAACCATAGCCGAGGAGATTGTCGGCCGGGACGACGTCCGCGATCGCCCGGGCTTCCGGGTCATCGAGATTCACCACGGCTCGTCGCGCCCGAAGCAGAAAAGCCGCGAAAAGGCTTCGGAGCTCCTCCATTTCCTTGTGGTCGAGACTGATGTTGGTGAGGACCGCGATCTCCGGGCGATAAAGAGCGATCGAACCGTCGCTCTCGTCCACTTCGCTGACGAACAGCTCGGGATCGCCAACCAGCGCGCTCGCGAAGGGCGCCGAGGGCGTCACGAAATTCTTCATCACCGCGCCGTTCATGACCGTTGGCTGGCGATGGCAGGCGTGGAGTATCCAGCCGATCATGCCGGTGACCGTCGACTTGCCGCTGGTTCCGGCAACCCCGACGCTTCGCTGCGCGGCATTGAGCAGCTCGGCGAGGAATTGCGGGCGAGTGAGATGGGTGAGTTCAAGCTCGCGAGCGCGCACGACATCCGGAACTGTCTCCTCGACAGCGGCGGACGTGACCAGGGTCATTCCTTCCTGGAGGCCTGATCCGTCCTGCGGGAAGAGCTGGATTCCAAGCGAACGCAGGTAATCGAACTTCTCCGGCGTTCGCCCGGCGTCGAGCGAGCGATCCGATCCTGCAACCTTCGCGCCCGAGGCACGAACGATCGAGGCGAGCGGGAGCATGCCGCTGCCCCCGATGCCGCTGAAGAAAACTGGAGAATCGATCATCGGCCCGGCCCTATTCGGTGGCGCGGGACTTGGCTAGCGCGCCTCAGCGGCCGATTGCATAGGTGACCGTCAGGTTCGCGCTCGTTGTTATCGGCAGGGGCGCGACCTTGACCGGAATGGGTGGGGGAGCATTGGCCAGCACCGGGAGTCGAGATCCGGTCACGATGATCTTGCGAAGAGCGCCCTCGCTTTCCCCGACGGTCGAAATCGAAAGAATTGGTCCAAGCGCGACCTTGCTCGCCTGTGCGATCGCCGCTCCCTTCAAGGCCGCATCTTCAAGAGCCGCCGCGGTCGCCTGCCGCTGCGCCTCCCGGGCGTCGCGAAGTTCGAAGCGGTTGATATGGGCATTGTAGCCGCCGTTCCTGCCGATCAGTCCGACCATCGTCCCTGCCTCGGTCACGGCAGCGGTTCGGACCGTTACCGACTGGGTCGCGACATAGCCGAGGACCGCGCAAGGTCCGCTCGACAATTGGGTCGAGCCATAGTCCTGCTCCTTGCAGTCGTCGCTCTTGACGGGAGTGACCCGGACATCGCTCGTGCGAGGTTCAGCCAGCGCATCGATCGCCCGGAGGGCATTCTCGATATGCCCTCCGGACGAGGTCATGGCGCGGACGGCATCGTCACTCGTCGACCCTTCGCCGCGGATCGTATATTCGATTGTCGCAAGGTCCGGCGGCGTCTTCACCTCACCATATCCGTCGACCACGATCCTCGGGCGTTCGGGAACCGCCTGGATCACCGGTTGCGCGACGGAAGACGCGCTTGAGCAGCCGATCAGAAATGCGAACAAGCTCAACCTGGAACGCATAAGTTTCTCCCCATCCCCCGGAACAGCGAGGCGATCCGCCAACCGATCTTTCAATCGAGGCTATTTGCAGGCCCCGCCGCCCGGCCATCCGGTCCAACCGGGCCCCCTGACGAAACGCCCCGGCTTCGCCCCGGTATGCTTTCCGTCCTTGAGGACCTGGACTCCGTTGATGAAGACGTCATCGACGCCGGTCGCGAGCTGGTCGGGCTTCTCGAAGGTCGCGTGATCCTGGATCGTCGCCGGGTCGAATATGACAATGTCGCCGTAATAGCCCTGCTTGAGCGATCCGCGCTGCCTGATCCCGATGTTGCTGGCGGGAAGCGACGTCAGCCGCCGGATCGCGTCCTCGAGCGAAGTCGTGTGCTCGTCCCTCACATAATGGCCAAGGAGGCGAGCGACATTGCCGTAAGCGCGGGGGTGCGAGCGGGATTTGAGGAATATCCCCTCGGGTGCGGGGGAGGCTTCATCCGAGCCGAAGCTCATCCAGGAGAGGCCGGTCTCCCGCTTCACATTGTCCTCGCTCATGATGAAGTAGACGGTGCCGACACGGCTGTCGTCCTCGACAACGAGGTCCATTGCGGTTTCCTCGGGGCTTTTCCCGCGCATCTTGGCGACCTCGGCAAGCGTCTTGCCGGTGAGGGGCTTCAGCTTCGGGTTCTTGAAGCTTACGAGAAGCACATTTTGCGGCCCCCCCGATAGGAGCAGCAGGTTTTCCCAATCGTTGGACGGTGTCCGCATTTCCTTCATCAGGCGCGCCCGAACCTCGGGATCCTGGAGGCGCTTTTCCCACGCCTCGAGACCGCCCGACTGGACCCAGGGGGGCATCGTCGCGTCGAGGCCGGTCGCACCCGCGGTATATGTATACATGTCGGCCGTGATCCGCTGGCCGGACTTGCGCGCCGCCTCGACCTTCTCGATCGCCTGGTCGATCTTGCCCCAGTTCGGCTGTCCGGCCTGTTTGAAGTGATAGATTTCCGCCGGAGCTCCCGAATCCCTGCTGATCGTGATGAGCTCGTCAATCGCCTCGAGGAGCTTGTTCCCCTCGGAGCGCATGTGGCTGATGTACATTCCGCCGCACTTTCCGGCTTCGCTGACGAGCGCAGTGAGCTCGGGAGTCTCGGCATAGGTCGCGGGGGAATAGATGAGGGACGAGCCGACCCCGAGCGCGCCCTCTTTCATCGCCTGGCGCACGAGGGCGCGCATGCGTTTCAGCTGCGCCGGCGTCGGGTCCACGTCCTTTTCGCCAAGTTCATGGACTCGCACGGTCGTTGCCCCGACGAACGAAGCGACGTTCGGAGTGACGCCCTTCTTCTCCAGATATTCGAGATATTGCCCGAGCGTCGTCCACCTGATCGGATATTTGATGTCGCCCTGCCGCTTGACGTCGAGGCGCTTCATCTCGGGATTGAGCGGACCCATGGAATCGCCCTCGCCGAACACTTCGAGGGTGACGCCCTGGCGGGTGTCGCTCATTCCGCGACCATCGGCGATGAGGCTTTCGACCGCCCAGCTCAGCATGTTGATGAACCCGGGAGAGACGGCCTTGCCCTTGGCATCGATGACCCGGCCTGCACGCCCCGGCGCGTGTGGACCGACGTAGGCGATCCTGTCGCCCTTCAGTGCAACATCGCCGATATAAGGAGCGCCGCCCGATCCGTCGTAGATCGTCCCGCCGCGGATGAGGACGCTATAGCTCGGCGGCGAAGGCGCGGCGGAGGTTGCGAACAGGCCGGCGAGCGCGAGCCCAAGGGCGCTGATTCTCTTCATCGTTCCCCCCTTTTCATGGTTGGGCGAAGCTGCACGATTGCGCTCGGGCACGCCACAGCAAATTGACGAATCCCGCCGCGCCGAGGATCGGTTCATGTCCTTGCGGCGGCGTCGACCTAATCCAGTTTGTTGTGAAGATCCTTGCAAAGGCTAGCAACGCGCCATGAGCGCTGGGGAAGTGTTGGAGCTGGCTCGTGCGTGCCGACAGCAGTCCCGAATAACGACGGACCGGAGGACTGCCGCGGTGCTAATCAGTTTGGCCGAGCGTTATGAAGCGATTGCAAAGTCGATGAACGAGCACATCCATGAAGAAGCAACGCCTCGTCGAGAGCGCTGAAGAGAGGCACGCGCGCATCAGGCGCGAAGCCCGACGCAAGAGCGATGAAGCGGCGGCTGACGATCGCGCCATCGATGAAATGATTCGAAGGAATATCGAGCTCAACGGCCCCTAAAGGGCCGGCGACCGCCCGGCGATAGCCGTCTCTCGTTAGGCGCCGATGGCTTCGGCGAGAATGGCTCAGCCGGACTTCAGTTCGACGGCAACGCTTGTCCAGTCGGCCTTCGTCGACCTAAGCTTGAAGACAATGCGCATCGCCATTGTCGCCCCGAGCTGCCCACTGAAGCGCGACGCTGCAGAGAAGGTGCAGGCCATTGTCGCCGGGCGGGGCGACTGCGAGCTTTTC
>DASZYL010000183.1:0-3626 GCA_035545385.1 Sphingomicrobium sp.
TGTATTTCTCGATCAGCACGCGATCGTCGCCGAAGGCGCTTTCCGCCTCGCGCTTCGCGCTCTTCAGCGCATCATCGAAAGCTTCGTTCGAATCGACCCGGCGCATGCCCTTTCCGCCGCCACCCGCAACCGCCTTGACGAGCACCGGATAGCCGATCGCATCGGCTTCCTTCCTGAGGTTGGAAGGATCCTGGTCGTCACCGAGATAGCCGGGCGTCACCGGCACTCCGGCTTCGGCCATGAGCTTCTTGGCAGCATCCTTGAGGCCCATCGCTCGGATGCTGTCGGGCCTCGGTCCGACCCAGATCAGCCCGGCCTCGATCACGGCCTTTGCGAATTCGGCATTCTCCGAAAGGAAACCATAGCCGGGGTGGATCGCCTCGGCCCCGGTGGCCTTTGCAGCCTCGATGATCCTGTCGCCTCGAAGGTAGGATTCGCGCGCCGGCGCCGGACCGATGCGAACCGCCTCATCGGCCATTCGCACGTGCAGCGCCTTGGAATCGGCGTCCGAATGGACCGCGATCGTTCGGATCCCAAGCCGCCCTGCCGTGCGGATGACCCGGCAGGCGATCTCGCCGCGATTGGCGATGAGAAGCGATTTCATCATCGAGGTCCCTCGCTGGCCCGGACAGGATTTGAACCAAGCGGGATCATTGGGCGGCGACCCGCATCGGTTCTTCCGCTTCGAGCGGCTTGAGGCCGAGCTTGGCGAACAAGGCCGTGTCCGCGCTGTCACCCGCGTTGGGCGTCGTCAGCAGCTTGTCGCCGGTAAAGATGCTGTTCGCTCCAGCGAGGAAGCACAGGGCCTGGGTGGAGTGCGACATGCTCTCGCGGCCGGCCGACATGCGCACCATCGACTTTGGCATCGTGATCCTCGCGACTGCAACGGTGCGAACGAACTCGATGTCGTCGATGGGCCTCTCCTCCCCCCACATGTCGCCAAGCGGCGTCCCTTTGACCGGCACGAGCGCATTGATGGGTACGCTCTCGGGATGGCGGGGAAGCGTTGCGAGCGCGTGGATGAAGCCGACGCGATCCGCGCGGCTCTCGCCCATGCCGACGATCCCGCCGCAGCAGACGGCGATCCCGGCGGCGCGGACGTGCTCCAGCGTGTCGAGCCGCTCCTCGAAGGTCCGGGTGCTGATGATCGCACCATAATGCTCGGGGCTCGTGTCGATATTGTGGTTGTAATAGTCGAGCCCCGCCCCGGCGAGCGCTTCGGCCTGGGTTTTCGTCAGCATTCCAAGGGTCATGCAGGTCTCGAGGCCGAGCGCCTTCACCTCGCCGACCATGCGCGTCAACGCCGGCATGTCGCGCTCCTTGGGCTCTCTCCAGGCGGCGCCCATGCAGAAGCGCTGCGATCCCTGCGCCCTCGCCTCCCGGGCCGATTCGATCACCGCGTCGACGTCCATCAGCTTTTCGGCCTTAAGGCCCGTGCTGGCGTGGGCGGACTGCGAGCAATAGCCGCAATCTTCCGGGCACCCGCCGGTCTTTATCGAGAGCAAGGTGCACAGCTGCACCTCGCCCGCGCAATGATTGGAGCGATGGACCTCCGCCGCCCGAAACACGAGCTCGGTGAACGGCAGGTCGAACAGTTGTGCGATTTCCTCGCGGGTCCAGTCAGTTCGGATCATTCGGGACTTCGGTCGATCATTCGTCACATCCGGAACACGCCGAACTGCGCCCGTTCCGGAATGGGCGCGTTCAGCGTCGCTGCAAAGGCTAGGCCAAGCACGTCGCGGGTCTGTGCGGGATCGATGATCCCGTCGTCCCAGAGCCGCGCGGTCGCGTGCCACGGATTGCCCTCCTCTTCATATTTCTCGCGGATCGGCTGCTTGAAGGCCTCGGCCTCTTGCGCAGTCCATTTCTCGGCGTCGCGATGGACGGTCGCGAGAACGCTCGCCGCCTGCTCTCCGCCCATGACGCTGATCCGGCTATTGGGCCAGGTGAAGAGGAAGCGCGGTGAGTAAGCGCGTCCCGCCATTCCGTAATTGCCGGCGCCGAAGCTTCCGCCGATGAGCACGGTGATCTTGGGCACGCTCGCGGTCGCAACGGCGGTCACGAGCTTCGCGCCGTGCTTGGCAATCCCTTCCGCCTCGTACTTCCCGCCGACCATGAATCCCGAGATGTTCTGGAGGAACAGGAGCGGAGTCCGGCGCTGGCAGGCAAGCTCGATGAAATGCGCTCCCTTGAGCGCACTCTCGCTGAACAGCACGCCATTGTTGGCGAGGATCGCAACGGGAATGCCCCAGATGTGCGCGAAGCCGCAGACGAGCGTCGACCCATATTGCGGCTTGAACTCGTGGAGCTCGGATCCATCGACGATCCTCGCGATGACCTCGTGGACGTCATAGGGCGCCCGGACATCCTCGGGCACGATCCCGTAAATCTCCTCGGAGTCGAACAGCGGCGCTCGGGGTTCCCTGAGCTCGAGCGCTGCCCCCTCCCCCGGCTGGAGGGTCGAGACGATGTCCCGGACGATCGTCAGCGCATGCTCGTCATTCTCGGCGAGATGGTCGACGACGCCGCTCTTCTTGGAATGGAGGTCGCCCCCGCCGAGGTCCTCGGCGCTGATCACTTCCCCCGTCGCGGCTTTCACCAGCGGCGGCCCGCCGAGGAAGATCGTACCCTGGTTGCGAACGATCACGCTCTCGTCGCTCATCGCCGGCACGTAGGCGCCGCCAGCCGTGCAACTCCCCATGACGCATGCGATCTGGGCGATGCCCTTCGCGCTCATGCGCGCCTGGTTGAAGAAGATCCGGCCGAAATGCTCACGGTCGGGAAAGACCTCGGCCTGGTGCGGAAGGTTCGCTCCGCCGCTGTCGACGAGATAGACGCAAGGGAGCCGGTTCTCCTCGGCGATCTCCTGGGCGCGAAGGTGCTTCTTGACGGTGACCGGATAATAGGTGCCGCCTTTGACGGTCGCGTCATTGCACACGATCATCACCTGGCGGCCCGAGACCCGCCCGATTCCGGCGATGATGCCCGCGCCCGGCACTTCGCCACCATACATGTCGCAGGCGGCGAGCTGCCCGATCTCGAGGAACGGTGAGCCGGGGTCGAGCAGACGCTCGACGCGCTCGCGTGGAAGGAGCTTGCCACGCTCGACGTGGCGCTGGCGGTGCTTCTCGGGTCCACCTCTTGCTGCCTCGGCGACATCGGCGCGCAGTCTCCGAGCGAGCGCGCGGTTGTGCGCGTCGCGCGTTCGGAACTGTTCGTCGTCGGCAACGATTTTGCTGTCGATCCGCGGTGCGCTCATGCCCCTTGCCGTGCCGGTTGGTCGAAAAACCCTGCCGCTCGCGTAGCCGCAACGACAGGCAATGGCAAAGCAGTCTCCAGGAGGAATTTCAGTGAATCGAGCTCTTTTGTTTGTCGTCGCGTCCGCATTCGCGCTTGGGGCGTGCAACACCAGCACGAGCCAGAACGCAGCCCAGGAGCAGAAGCAGGGCATCGGGATCGACACGAGCTGGATGGACAAGAGCGTCGCTCCCGGCGACGACTTCTTCAGCTACGCTGACGGAAGCTGGGTCAAGAATACGCCGATCCCGGCCGACCGGTCACGCATCGGCGGCTTCTACATCGCCGACCTCCAGCGCGAGAAGAACACGCGAGAGCTGTTCGACACC
>DASZYL010000184.1:0-3082 GCA_035545385.1 Sphingomicrobium sp.
GCAGGCGGCGGCCATTCGAGCGACACGGATCGACGGTCATAGCGTCGCCGAGACCGCGCGCGCCCACGGCATCAGCGAGTCGGACGTGAAGGTTTCCGTCCATCGCGGACTGAGGGCGCTCGTCCGGCGGGTTCGGGAGGAGTTTTGATGGAAACCGCTATTCTCATCGAGCGGCTGGCCGCGGACGTGGAGCGGGTTCGCCCTCATGCCGTTCCCAAACGAGTCCTCTTGGGGCTTGCCCTCGGCGCTCTGGCATCGGCGCTTCTGCTCCTCTCCGCAAAGGGACTGCGCTCCGATCTCGTGGCGGCACTGCAAAGCGGCTTCTTCTGGCTGAAGGGCGCCTATGCGCTTTCGCTCGCTCTCGTCGCATCGGCGATGGTGATTGAACTTGCGCGTCCGGGAGGCGCTGCATCGAAGCAATCCTGGTTGATCCTCCCGATCCTGGGTCTTGCGGGCGCTTCTCTTGGCCAGCTGCTATACGCTCCACAGGACATGTGGCTTGCGCTGCTGCTCGGGAAGAGCTGGCTTGTCTGCCCCTTGCGCATCCTGGCCCTTGCAGCGCCGATCTTTGTTGCTCTCCTCTGGTCTTTTCGCCGCCTCGCCCCGACCGATCTGCGCTCGGCGGGAGCGGCTGCGGGCCTTCTCTCGGGCGCCATGGCCGCGGTGATCTACTGCCTCAGTTGTCCTGAGACCTCGGCGATCTTCCTCCTGGCCTGGTATAATCTGGGCATAGGGCTCGCAGGCGCTCTCGGCGCCCTTCTCGGCCCGAAGTTCCTGCGCTGGTAATTCGCCCGGGCCCCGCTCTGGCGGGATGATCCTGAAGGTGCTCCGGGTCATCCCATCCTATGCGCTCCTCAGCATAATGACAATTTATGTCATTTATGGCATAGTTCTATTCTATGCGGATATGCGCATAGCTATAGGGCATTTCAGAGAAGCTTCCACCATGATCGACCGAGCCCGAACACCGCAGCAGATCGGCCAGGCACTTCGAGCGGCGCGCCGGGAGAAAGGGTTGAGCCAGACCGAGCTCGCGTCGCTTTCCGGCCAGCGGCAGGAGCTCATTTCGAAGATCGAATCGGGGAGTCCGGGGACATCGATCTCGGCGATTTTCGCGCTTCTTGCGGCGCTCGGTCTCGAGCTCGTTCTGCGCCCGAGGTTTGGCGCTGCCCCTGACATCGAGGACGTCTTCTAAGAGATGCCGGGCCGGCAATCGCATTCTCCTCTCGCGGTCATCTTGAACGGGCGCCAGGTGGGCGTTCTCACCCGACGTTCGAACGGCGCAATTGAATTCGCCTATGATGACGCGTGGCTGGATTGGAGCCACGCCATGCCGGTCTCGCTTTCCATCCCCTTGAGCGACGAGATATTCCGCGGCGCGACCGTGAGCGCGGTCTTCGAGAACCTGCTCCCCGATTCGAGGCTTGTTCGCCAGCGTGTTGCCGAACGCGTCGGCGCCGATGGGACCGACGCTTTCAGCATGCTCGGGAAGATCGGCAGGGACTGCATCGGCGCGCTCCAGTTTCTGCCGATGGGTGTTGAACCGACGAACAGCGGGGTGATCGAGGGCGAAGAGATTTCAACCCGCGCGCTCGGCGCTTTGCTCTCGAACCTGGACCGTGCGCCGCTGGGCCTCGGTGCCGACGCCGACTTCAGGATCTCGGTCGCAGGAGCCCAGGAGAAGACGGCGCTTCTATTCCACGAGGGTCGCTGGATCAGGCCTCATGGAACGACTCCGACGAGCCACATCATTAAGCCGCAGATCGGGCACGTGAACACCGCAAGCGGTGCCGTCGACCTGTCGAACAGCGTCGAGAACGAGCATTACTGCCTTCGGCTTCTCGCGGCATTCGGGATTGACGTTGCAGCGACGAGGATCGCGAAGTTCGCGGGCGTGACGGCGCTCGTCGTGGAGCGGTTCGATCGCAGGTGGACGAGCGACGGGCGGTTGCTCCGGGTTCCGCAGGAGGATCTTTGCCAGTCGCTCGCCGTCCCCCCCACGAGGAAGTACCAGAACGAGGGAGGTCCCGGGATCGTGGCGATTGCCGAGGTGCTTCGCGGGAGCGACCGGCCCCTCGTCGACGTCCCGACGCTTTTCAAGTCGCAGATCCTTTTCTGGCTCATCGGCGCTACCGATGGCCATGCCAAGAACTTCAGCATCTTCCTGAAGCCCGGCGGCGGCTTCGAGCTGACTCCGATCTACGACGTCGTTTCGCTTCAGCCGAGCGTCGCGGAGCGGCAGCTTCGCCTGAAGGACTTCAAGCTTGCGATGGCCATAGGAGCGAGCCCCCATTACCGCGTGCAGGACATTCACGGCCGCCATTTCGTGGAGACCGGACGCAAGATGGGCCTCTCGATCGAAGCTGTTCGAAGTGTCTTTGGGCAAGTCCACGACCAGTTTGGCGACGCGTTTGGAGCCGTCGCTGGCGTCCTGCCGCGCCCGGCATCGCATATTCATGGCTCTGTTCACGCGGGCGCGGAACAGAGACTGAGAATGCTCCAGGAGTGAGCAACTGCTGACCGTTCCCAGTGGCTGGACGGCCCCGCGGACACATTTGAGAACTGCGTTCGAATAAAATTCACTCGCGTGAGAATGAGCGTTGAATCTCGTCTCCGTCTGCTGCAACATGGAGCTCCAGGTCAGCGATCTGGAGGGGAGACATTATGAGGACAGCGATTCTTTGGGCGGGCGCTTCTGCGGCCGCATTGGCGTGGTGCACGGGGGCCGAGGCGCAGGCGCCGCAAACCACTCAGGCCGAGCCGGCCAACCCGAGCGCCGGCACCCAGTCAGAGGGCGAAGAAATCGTCATCACTGCGCGGCGCCGCTCGGAAAACCTGATGAAGACCGCGATCTCGGGAACCGTCCTCACCGGAACCGATCTCGCCAACAAGGGCGTGGTGACGGTCGACGCGCTGCAGTTCGCGGCTCCAAGCATCACCGTCAACAACTTCGGCCAGGGGAACGACTTCAACGTCCGCGGGATCGGCAAGGGCGAGCACAACACTCAGACGACCACCGGCGTCATCACCTATCGCGACGGTGCGCCCACCTTCCCCGGCTATGTTACCCAGGAACCCTATT
>DASZYL010000185.1:0-22184 GCA_035545385.1 Sphingomicrobium sp.
GATCAGCATCAGGAGGAGCATGATGTCACCGGGAACCATGGCGTACACGCTCTCGAACGACTGGTTGTAGAGCGCTCTCGGTTCGATCATGACGGGTGTCTGGGCGGGAGGGAGCCCCTTCGTGTCCCGCAGTTCCGAATTGTACTGGGCATTGGTTGCTTCGACGTAGCCGCGCGCCGTCTCGGCGCGGAACGGGACCGCGGCGTCGATATAGGCGCTGACGGTGGGCTGACGCCCTTGAGCGACATCGCGTTCGAACCCGGGTGGAATATCGATGGCGAAGCGCAATTCGCCATTTCGGAGACGACGATCGAGCTCCGTGTCGTTGAGGATGGGCGCTCGCTCGTCATAATATTCGGAGCCCCGGAACGCGTCGCCGTAGGAACGGCTTGCCGCGGTCTGGTCCTCGTCGAACATCGCGAAGGTGAGGTGATTGACGTCGAGCGAGATGCCGTAACCGAAAACGATCATCAGCAGCAGCGGGCCGAGCACGGCGAAGGTGAGCCGCACCGTGTCGTGCCTGATTTCGATCGCTTCGCGGCGAGCGAACGCCCAGACCCGGGCGATGCTGAACTTCCCGGGCTCGGGACCATGTCCCTTTTCGAACGTCTGCACATCCGCCGCCGTTTGCTCGGCATAGGCCTCGTCGACGACTTCGCCGCTCGCCTCTTTCTCCTTCTTCGCTTCGTCCTCGAGATAGCCGATGAACGCGCTCTCGAGGTTCGGCGCCTTGCGCTCGGTGACGAGATCAGCCGGCTTTCCCACGGCCAGCACCTTGCCGCGATGCATCATCGACATTCGGTCGCAGCGCGCAGCCTCGTTCATGAAGTGCGTCGACAGGAAGATCGTCACGCCCTCGTCGCGCGACAGCCGGATCATCAATTCCCAAAAGCCGTCGCGAGCAACCGGGTCGACGCCCGACGTCGGTTCGTCGAGGATGAGGACCTCGGGTTCGTGAAGCACCGCAACTGCGAGCGAAAGTCGCTGCCGGATACCGAGCGGTATGTCCTCCGCCAGCGTGTCGGCGACGGGCTCCAGGCCGAATTTCGTGATGAGCTCGGCCACCCTTGCCTGCCCCTGCTCGGCCGGGAGATCGAACAGCCGCGCATGGAGGACCAGGTTTTGGCGGACCGTCAGCTCCGTGTAGAGCGAGAAGGCCTGGCTCATGAACCCGACGCGCCGTCGCGCCTCGATGTCGCCGCCCTTCATCTCCTTGCCGAACAACAGCGCCGTGCCTTCCGTCGGCTCGAGGAGCCCTGTCAGCATCTTCATCGTGGTCGTCTTCCCGCATCCGTTCGAGCCGAGAAATCCGAAGATCTCGCCCCGCTCGATGCGGAAGTTCACATGGTCGACCGCGGTGAAGGTCCCGAAGCGTTGCGTCAGGCCGTGCGCCTCGATCGCGGGCGGTCCTTCCGACGGCTTCATCGGGGTGATTACGGGCTCGTGGTGGCCCTTCTTCGCCTCCTCCGGGAGGAGCTTGATGAAGGCTTCTTCGAGGGTCTTGGAGTTGGTCTTGCTCTTGACCTCCTCGGGGGGCCCGGTGTCGAGGATCTGGCCCGCGTTCATGACCATCAACCAGTCGAACCGCTCGGCCTCGTCCATGTAGGCGGTGGCGACCAGCACGCTCATCGTCGGGCGCCGCTCGCGAATGCGGTCGATGAGGTCCCAGAATTGCCGTCGTGCGAGTGGGTCGACGCCGGTCGTCGGCTCGTCGAGGATCAGGAGGTCCGGGTCGTGGATCAACGAGCAGCAGAGGCCCAGCTTCTGCTTCATCCCGCCCGACAGCTTGCCGGCAGGCCGTTCGCGGAACGGCGAGAGGTCGGTGCTGTCGAAGAGGTCCTTGATCCGCCACTCGCGCTCGTCCGCGGCCTGGCCGAAGAGACGCCCGAAGAAATCGACATTCTCGGTAATCGACAACGTCGGATAAAGATTCTTGCCCAGGCCTTGAGGAAGGTAGGCGATCCGCTCGGCGGTCATGGTGCGGAATTTCGAGTCGCCGATCGGACCGCCTAGGACCTCGACGTCGCCTTCCTGGATCTTGCGGACACCCGCGAGCAATCCGAGCAGCGTCGACTTGCCGACGCCGTCCGGACCGATGATCCCGATCATCTTGTTTGCGGGAATCTCGATGCTGACATTATCGAGCGCGACCACGTTCCGATAGCGGTGGGTGGCGCCGCGGACGCTGGCGCAGAATGTGGTGCCGTAGGCGTCCATTACGGAGCGCTAGCGTTCCACATGTTGCTCGGAATCTTCGCCGGCGGCTGAAGGTTGACCGGCCACTCTGTGCCGTCGCTGAAGCGCACGTAGCCGACCCCCGGGACGCCCGCCTTCACGAGCGCTTCATATTGCTGCAGCCGCTCCTTCGGGATCTGAAGCTTCACCCGGAAGGTGAGGTTGTGCCGCTCCTCGGCGGTCTCCACCGTCTTCGGAGTGAATTGCGCCGTGGGTGACACGTACGAGACATAGGCCCTGATCGGATATTGCGGCGCTGCGTCCAGCACGATGCGTGCCTCGGACCCCATCCGCAGCTTGCCCGTCACCTTCTCGGGCAGGAAGATGTACATGTAGACGTCGCTGAGATCGACGAGGGAATAGACACGACCGCCCGCTCCGACGACCTCGCCGGCTTCCGCGAGGCGGCGTTCGATCCGACCGCGCATCGGAGCGACAAGGACGGCATCCTTGATCTGGGCGCGGATTCGGTCGGCGTCCGCCCTTGCCGCCTCGATCGTCGATGTCGTGCGCCCGGCGGTCGCCTGCGCCTGGGCGAGGTCGGCTTGAGCGGCCGCAAGGTCGGCCCGAGAACTGGCGACCTGGGCACGCGTCGAAAGCATCGTGGAATTGTCGAGCTGGGCCTCCTGCTGGCTCACTGCGCCCGTCTTCACCAGCCCCTGTGAGCGTGCATATTGCTGGGCGGCATAGTTGAAGTCCGCCTGCTTCGCGTCGATCTGGGCGATCCTCTGGTTGACCTGCGCCCGCTTGGTGCCGATGTCGGCCGCCGCGGCACGCCGGGTTTCCTGCGCCTCTGCGATCTGGGCCTCGGCCTGGCGCAGGTTCGCTTCCAGCTCTTCGGTATCCAGGCGCGCGACGACTTGTCCGGGGCTTACCGTGTCGCCCTCGTTCACCAGCACTTCCTTGATTCGGCCGGGGTATTTGGAGGAGATGAAGAGCTCGTTCGCTTCAAGTCTTCCGTTCCCGGCAGCGATGCCGTCAGGAAGGCTGGGCTTCGACAGGACCTTCCATCCGATGAACGCCGCGGCAACGGCGACGACAGCGATGATGATGAGCATGCGCCTGGACATGTGAGCGCCTCCTTCCCCCGCGATGTTGGGGGCGATCGGGAGCAGCAATAAATTCGGCGCGCGAGGGCCCACATCGGGGTTAGCCCGCAGTTCAGGAGGGCAGATACGAGGATGCTCGGCGGCCCAAGCAATGCGTGATTACGCTGAGAAGGCGGGGGTAGTTTGCCATCCGCATTCTCGGGGTTCACCCGATAACGCGACCTTCGCGCCCGCCCTAGTCACCGATCGGACGCAACCCTGGGGGACTGCGGTCATCGCGCACGGCTGCGGCCGGTCTTCGCACCCCCTTCAAGCGGAGCAGGGCCATGGACTCGCCATTCGATCCAACCGAACCAAATGCTCTTCCGGAACTCGATTTCTCGGAACCTCCCGCTGGCTCCGACCGCCGCAGCTTCATGATGCGAAGCGCAATGGCGGCGGCGATCGTGGCGCTGGGCGGCAAGGTGAACCCGCTATGGGCGCAAGCACCGACTGGCAAGCCGCTCGGCGGGGGAGATGTCGATCCCAATCTTACGGTCATCAAGGACACGAAGGGCCCGGTCATGACCTTGGTCGACGAGTTCTACAAGGTCGGCCCGGGCCCCTCCTCGTCGCACACGATCGGACCGATGCGGATCACCTACGATTTCTACCAGCGTGCGGCGAAGCTGCCTCCGGAGCAGCTGGCGCAGGCCACGGCGATGAGGGTCAACCTGTTCGGAAGTCTCAGTGCGACCGGCAAGGGTCACGGCACCGAGCGAGCGGCGCTTGCCGGGCTCATCGGCCACGAACCCGCAACGATCGACCCGGTGGCAGTCCTCGACAAAATGGCATCAGAACCTGACAAGGCCTATCCGGTCAAGCTCGGCAGCAAGACGATCAACGTCTCCCTGAAGGACATCATCTACGATGCCGAAAAGGGAGACTTCCACCATCCGAACACCCTTCGCGCGTACCTCCTCGCGGGCGACAAGGTCCTCCTCGAGCAGGAATATTATTCCGTGGGTGGCGGGTTCATCGAGTGGAAGGGCTACCAGCCGCCGAAGAAGAATCCCCCCAAATATCCATATTCGAACATGGCGCAGGTGCTGGAGCATGTCGGTCGAGACAAGATTTCGCTGGCCGAGCTTGCCTACGCCAATGAGTTGGCGATCTCCGGTCGCGACAAGGCGCAGGTCGACGCGTTCCTCGACAAGATCCTCGGCGCGATGCGTGCAACCGTAAAAACGGGTCTCAACGCTCCTGAAGGCACGCTTCCCGGGCCGATCAAGCTCAAGACCAAGGCAGGCGAGGTCTATCGAAACGCGCAATCGATCCAGGAACCGGCGCGCAAGGCAATCGGCCTGGTCTCGGCGGCGGCGCTCGCGGGGTCGGAAGAGAATGCGCGCGGCCACCTCGTCATCACCGCGCCGACCGGCGGTTCTGCGGGGGTGATGCCGGCAGTCATCTATTCACTCGACGCAGAAGGCGCCAAGCTCCCCGACCAGAAGCTTCGCGAGGCGCTGCTTGCCGGCGCGATCGTGGGTTATCTGTGCAAGCACAATGCGACTCTCGCTGCCGCAGAGGGCGGGTGCCAGGCGGAGATCGGAGTGGCTTCGGCCATGGGCGCGGCGGCAATTGCGCAGGCCCATGATGCCGATCCGGTCATTGCCGCGAACGGGGCCGCGGCGGCTCTCGAGCATCATCTTGGAATGACCTGCGACCCAGTCGCCGGATTCGTGCAGGTGCCCTGCATCGAGCGCTGCGCGTTCGGCGCGGTCAAGTCCTGGACCGGCTATCTCATCGCGAACAACGAGATCCCTGCCAATCACCGCGTCGATCTCGATGCCGTGATCACCGCAATGGCGCAGACCGCCAAGGACATGAACCCGAAGTACAAGGAAACGTCGGAAGCCGGCCTCGCAAAATCTCTCGTTCTCTGTTGAGGCCGCAAGAGGTGCCCGAAACCGCGCAGCAGTCGGCGGCGACGCGCGTTGGCAAGGTCGCCGCGATCGCCTGGCTGCTGACCGCGGTCTTCTATTTCTACCAGTACCTCATGCGTTCGGCGCCAGCCGTGATGATGCCGGAGCTGACGCGGGCGTTCGGGATGAGCGCCGTCGGCCTCGCTTCGCTCCTCGGCCTCTTCTACTGGGCCTATGCACCGTTCAGCCTCGTCGCCGGTGTTGCCATGGACCAGCTTGGCCCCCGCAAAGTGGTGCCGCTCGGCGCCGCCACCGTAGCGATCGGCGCGCTCTTCTTTTCGACCGCGGACCCGACGCTCGGAAGCGTCGGGCGGTTCATGCAGGGTGCCGGAGGCGTCTTCGCCCTCATCGGCGCAGTTGCAATTGCCACCAGCTCCATGCCCGCTTCACGAGCGGCGACCTTGATCGGAGCGACACAGATGTTCGGAATGGCGGGCGGTTCAGCCGGCCAGTTCATCGTCGGACCGGTCATTGCCGGAGGCGTCAGCTGGAATGTCCTCTGGTTTTCACTCGGCATAGCGGGCTTGCCGCTCGCAGCCCTGCTCCTTTTCCTCATTCCCCCTTCGACGCCCGGAGCCGGGAGCCCGAAGGGCTTGATCCCTGCGCTGAAGGCGACGGCCGCGGTATTCGCGAACCCGCAATCGATCCTCTGCGGCCTGATCGCCGGCCTGCTGTTCGTACCAACGACGATCTTCGACATGGTGTGGGGCGTTCGCTACCTGCAGGAAGCGCACGACATCCCCTATTCGCTCGCCGTGTTGCGGTCGGCTTCTGTGCCGTTCGGCTGGATCATCGGCTGTCCCCTGCTCGGCTGGCTCACAGACAAGATCGGCCGCCGCAAGCCCGTGATCATCGCCGCTGCTGCGACCCTCCTCGGCCTGCTTGCGCTGATCCTGTTCGTGCCAGCCGGCACCTTTCCGCCCTACAGCCTGGGCCTCCTCGCCGGCATCGCCTCGGGCGCCGCGATGATCCCCTACACGGTCATCAAGGAAGCCAACCGGCCAGATCATGCCGGCACTGCCACGGGTGTCGTGAACTTCCTCAACTTCGGAGTGACGGCGCTCCTTGGCCCGATCTTCGCGAGCAAGCTCGTCGCCGCGAGCCAGGGCGGTGAGCGCGAGATCGGCCACTACCAGTCGACCTTCACCCCGCTGCTTTACGGCGTCGCCCTTGCGATCGTCCTCACGCTGGTCCTGCGCGAAACCGGGCCGAAGGCGCGCGCTCGCGTCGCTTCCCAACCGGCCACGCTCGTCACTCCCTAGTCCCGACGGAGAACCTCCATGTCCACGACGGTCCTCGAACGAAGCCCAAAGACCAAAGCGAAGGCGAAGGCGAAGGGGAAGCGCGGCCAATTCCAAGCCGGCCTGTGGACGAAAGACATCAACGTCCGCGACTTCATCCAGCAGAATTACACGCCCTATCACGGCAACGAGAGCTTCCTCGCGGGGCCGACGAAGCGCACGCTCGGAATCTGGAAGAAGCTGACCGATCTCTTTCCCGAGGAGCGCAGGAAGGGCGTTCTCGACATCTCGCAGATTCCCAGCTCGATCACCGCGCACGACGCCGGTTACATCGACAAGTCCAACGAGGTTATCGTCGGGCTTCAGACCGAAGCGCCGCTGAGGCGCGCGATCATGCCCAACGGCGGGCTTCGAATGGTGCTGGGCGCCTTGGAGGCCTACGGCTACGAGCCCGATCCGACGGTCGTCGAGATCTTCTCCAAGTACCGCAGGACGCACAATGACGGCGTGTTCGATGCCTACACGGCGGATGTCAGGCGCTGCCGTTCCTCTCATATCCTGACTGGCTTGCCTGACGCCTACGGTCGCGGCCGCATCATCGGCGATTATCGCCGTGTCGCGCTTTACGGAGTCGATCGTCTCATCGAGCACAAGAAGGCTGAAAAAGAAGCGCTCGACGACGCCTGGTCGACCGAAACGGTCATCCGCGACCGCGAGGAGCTGGCGGAACAGGTCCGGGCGCTCGGCGAGCTCAAGGAAATGGCAGCCAAATATGGCTTCGATATCTCGGTTCCGGCGACGAGCGCGAGGGAAGCGGTCCAGTGGCTCTACTTCGCCTATCTCGCGAGCGTGAAGGAGCAGAACGGAGCGGCAATGTCGCTCGGCCGGGTGTCGACCTTCCTTGACATCTATTTCGAGCGCGACCTCGCGGCGGGCCTGATCACCGAGAGCGAAGCGCAGGAGATGATCGACGATTTCGTCATCAAGCTGCGCATCGTGCGGTTCCTGCGCACGCCGGAATATGACGCCTTGTTCGCCGGCGATCCGACCTGGGTGACGGAGTCCATTGGAGGCATGGGCGACGACGGGCGCCCGCTGGTCACGAAGACGAGTTTCCGCTTCCTCCAGACGCTTTACAACCTCGGGCCGGCGCCGGAGCCGAACCTCACCATATGGTATAGTCCGGAACTGCCGGAGCCGTTTCGGCGCTTCGCTGCGAAATGCTCAATCGACACGAGCTCAATCCAGTTCGAAAGCGACGAGATCATGCGCATGGCATGGGGCGACGACGGCGCCATCGCCTGCTGCGTCTCGCCGATGGCGGTCGGCAAGCAGATGCAGTTCTTCGGCGCTCGAGCGAACCTCGCCAAATGCCTGCTCTACGCCATCAACGGCGGCCGCGATGAAATCAGCGGCGAACAGGTCGCGCCGAAATCAGAGCCTGTGAAAGGTGACTATCTCGACTTCGACGACGTGCTCGAGCGCTACGAGAAGATGATGGACTGGCTCGCCGGCACATACGTCACGGCGATGAACTGCATCCACTTCATGCACGACAAATATGCCTATGAACGCATCGAGATGGCGCTTCACGATTATGCGCCGCTGAGGACCATGGCGTTCGGAATTGCGGGCATGTCGGTGGTCGCCGACAGCCTTTCGGCGATGAAATACGCGAAGGTCAAAGTGATACGTGACGAGACCGGGCTGATCGTCGATTACGAGACCGAGGGAGAGTTCCCGACCTTCGGCAACAACGACAACCGAGTGGACCATCTCGCGACGTGGCTTGTGAGCACGATGATGTCGAAGCTGCGCAAATATCCAACCTACCGGAACGCACTGCACACGCAGTCGGTGCTGACGATCACCTCGAACGTCGTCTACGGGAAGAACACGGGCAACACTCCGGACGGGCGGCGCCATGGCGAGCCCTTCGCGCCCGGAGCGAACCCGATGCACGGGCGCGATAGCCATGGAATCCAGGCCTCGGCAGCGTCAGTAGCCAAGATTCCTTATCGCGACGCGGAGGACGGGATCTCGCTGACCACCACCATCGTCCCGACCGGGCTCGGCCGAACCGAAAAGGACCGAATCACCAATCTCACGGCCATCCTCGACCGCTTTTTCGGAGTCACCGGCTACCACATGAACGTCAACGTCCTGAACCGCGAGACGCTGATGGACGCCATGGACCATCCGGAGAAATATCCGAGCCTCACAATCCGTGTCTCGGGCTATGCCGTGAACTTCGTCCGGCTCACGCGCGAGCAGCAGATGGATGTGATCAACCGTACCTTCCACGGAGAGTGAGATGGAGGCCGTCTCGTCACCGGCGCCGGCACCGGAAAGTGTCTCCCTCGAAGCCAAATCGCCGTTCGAGATGCGCATCCACCTCGGCGACAGCGTTGCGGATACCGACGTCAGAACCGCTTTGAAAACCGGCGATCTCGGCTTTCTTCATTCGTTCACCACCGGTTCGGCGGTCGACGGTCCGGGCATTCGCCTGGTGGCGTGGACGACGTCATGCATGTTCCGCTGCCAGTATTGCCATAACCCCGATACGTGGACCTTGAAGAACGGAATCCCCGTTCCGCTCAGCCGGGCGATCGACGAGGTGCAGAAGTACGCGCGCGGCCTGATCGCAATGCAGGGCGGCTTCACGCTCTCCGGTGGCGAGCCGTTGATGCAGGACCGCTTCGCTGCCCGGCTGTTCTCGGCCGTGAAGCGGATGGGCGTCCACACGGCGATCGAGACCAACGGCTATTACGGCGAGCGGCTGACGGATGGAGAGCTAGAGGACATCGATCTCGTCATTCTCGACATGAAGGCTTTCACGAGCGGGCAGCACGAACGGGTTACGGGCGGAATGCGTAATGACGACGTGCTGGACTTCTGCAGACGGCTCGCCGAGCTCGAGCGGCCGATGTGGCTACGCTATGTGCTTGTCCCCGGCCTCACGGACATTCCCGACGAAATGAAGGCCGTCGCCGACTTTGGAGCATCGCTCGGCGTCGTCGAACGTGCGGAGATCCTGCCCTTCCACCAGATGGGCCGGTACAAATGGGAGCGATTGGGCCTCGACTACAAGCTTGAGGCGACCGAGGGACCGACCTTGGACGTCGTCGAAAGGGCGATCGATACTTTCGCCGCAGCCGGGCTCGACGCATCCTGAAGATGATGACCTATCGCAAGCGGATGCAGCTCATCGCTGCGCTGGTGATCGCGCCGCTCGTCGTCGCGATGCCAGTGCTCTTGCCGCGTCTTGGCGAGCCAGGATTTGTTCGTCGCTACCTCGACATGCTCATCATCTTCGTCCTCGTGCCTTACGGCGCGGCGCTGTCACTTTACGTCGGCGACGAGCGCAGCAGCTCAGTACGGAACCGCCTGGCCGGCGCTCTTCGAAGACGTTCGAAGAACGGGTGATTTCCATGGGGGGCAGCGCAACACTCGGGCGCTCAAAAATATCGTCGGAAAGCGTCTAACTTACGCTTGGCAAAACCGCGCAAAACGCGGTTGGGGATTCCGCGGATAAGTGGCGGTTATATAATTTGAATTCGTCGAAAAGTCGGTTATATATCGTCGTTACGACGATTTGAAATTTATTACCGACTATGATTCATGACTATCCAAAGCTGGAGGCCGTCGATCAGGATGTCCTTGGCTTGATAAGGGAGCAGCGCAAGCTCCTGAAATATCAAGTCGGACAAGCCTCTCTGCGTTGGCGAGGGTTCCTGAGGAAAAACACGTTTGCTCGTGCCCTGCGTGGATCCAACAGCATCGAAGGCATCAATGCTAACCTCCAGGAAGCCTTCGCCATCATTGGTGATGAGCGACCCGAGACGCTGGAGGAAGAAACCCTGCGCGCACTGGAAGGGTATCGCGCGGCGATGACCTACATCCTTCGCGTCCACGACGACCCCTACACCCAGATCAACGCGCAATTCATCCGCAGCCTTCACTACATGATGCTCAACTACGACATGACCAAGCTGCCGGGCCAATGGCGGCCAGGTGCGATCTGCGTCGTCGATGAGCCAGCCAAAGAGACGGTTTACGAGGGGCCCGACGCCGATCTTGTGCCCAAGCTCATTGATGATTTGGTCGCGCAGATCAACTCGGCGGACCAAGTGGATTCATCCACTGTCCTAGGGGCAATGGCACATCTCAACTTGGCCATGATTCATCCGTTCAAGGACGGCAACGGACGCATGGCCCGCGCGCTCCAAACGCTGGTTATTTCCCAAAACGGCGTAAGCTCGCCCACCTTCTGTAGCATCGAGGAATGGCTAGGCCGAAACACGCCCGCCTATTATGAAATTCTGAAACTCGTTGGAGAGGGTAGCTGGCATCCACAAAACTCAGCGTTGCCATGGGTGCGATTCTGCCTTCGCGGACACTACCAACAGGCTGCGACGCTGATGAAGCGGAACGGGCATATCGGGCGCGTATGGGAAGAGATCGCACGGCTAGCTAAGCAGCACGGACTTCCAGAACGGGTAGAGGGCGCATTACTGGAGGCCGCGTTCGGAAACCATGTCCGGAATCCGCGATACCGCGCGGAGAATGACATCTCCGACGTTGTTGCCAGTCGCGACCTAAAGAAGCTCTGTGATCTCGGCTTTCTCAAACCAGTCGGCGAGAAACGAGGAAGATATTACGTCGGGGCAGAGAAGCTACTGGCAATTCCGGCGCGAACGTATGACAATTCCCGCGCGCCGGACCCATACGTTATGGTTACGAAGACGGGAACCGACCAGCTTGCGCTGGCGATCTAGCGTCCTGACGAAAGAAAAATCCCGGTCCGACAAGTTCAAAGAAGCCGCTCGCGAGATCGAAGCGGACGAGGACGAGAAGCGCTGGGAGAAGCGGCTCAAGAAGGTCGCGAAGGCGAAACCCGGGAAGTCCGAGTGAAGCATGGGACTGGCTCGCGATCTTCGTGGTGGCGCTCGCAGGGTACGGATAGGGTGTCATTCGCCAGAGGCTAGACCGGATCATCCATCGCTGGAGATCGGCAATGAGCAGCGCTCAGATGCTAACGACAGTCTCAGGAGCATCGAATACGATGCGGAAGCTGCCAGAGGGAACACGAACCGCAACTAGTCGCCCTTGCTGTGCCCGCCTACGGTCGTGTGTGTGAAAGACACAATCCACTCCATGGTGGGCGGTGACGGGCTCGAACCGCCGACCCTCTCGGTGTAAACGAGATGCTCTACCAGCTGAGCTAACCGCCCGCTTGGCGCTGGTGCCACGCGAAGGCCCGGGCCGCAAGCGCCGGAACATCGCTCGAGCCGGCTCGAAGGACGCTTAGTTCGACGCGAACTGCGGCGGCTTTCGATCCCAGCCATAGAGGTCGGGCAGGTAGCTGAGCTTGCCATCCCGGACCTGCGCGGTGATGTAGGTCAGGTAGATGGGCGTCGGTCGCGGCAGCTGCACGCGAAGCTCCGGAGTGTTGCCCGGCGAGACGGGCTCACGACCAAGAAGCCAGGTGCCAAGCCGCTTCGCATCCTCGACGCGCACACAGCCATTGCTGAGGTTACGGTTCGCCAGCTTGAACTTCTCGTGGTCCGGGGTGTCGTGAAGATAGATGTCCTCCGGGTTCGGGAAGGGGAATTTCAAGATTCCCATCGAGTTCAGCGGGCCCGGATCCTGCTGGATCTTGAGATGGACCTTGCCCGCTGCCGCGCCCTTCCAGTCAACCTTGCTCGGGTCGATGATGGTCGGGGTCTCGCTCCAGTCCTCGATGACATGATAGCCGTGGGACTTGAGGTAGCTTGCGCCGAGACGAAGCATGTTGGGAGCGATGGTCTTGCGCACCAGGTGATCGGGCGCGTGCCAATAGGGATTGTAGGTAATGTAATACATGTAGCTCGCGATGAGCGGCGTCGGCAGCTCGTCGGTGCCGGTGATCACCTTCATCGAGTCCACGACCTGGCCGTCCTGGTAGAGCGTGAGCATCGAAACACCCGAATCCACGAGCAGGAATCGTCCCTTTGCGGGAAGTGAACGGACCCGGTCGAGATTGGCGAGCAAGCGCGGGTCGGGCGTCAGATTGCCGCTCGCCTGTGCTTCCGCCCAGGCCGTGTCGCGAAGCTGCTTGTAGATCGCGTTCACGTCCGACGTGCTCGCCAGATAGGACGCCAACGAGGGCGCCGAAGCGGTCGTGAGAAGGATCTGGTCGGCTCGTTCGCCCTGCGGCCGAAGCACGGGATAGGCATAGATCATCCCGGCCGTCGGCTTTTTCACCGCCTGCACGTACTGGACCCAGGCCGAGGAAAGCACTCGCTCCGCGTTCGCGATGTCTTCCGCCTTGCCGGTGGCGGCCGCTGCCGCCGCGGCCTGGACCTGCGCAGCGAGTTGCGGCCCTTCGGGAAGGCCGTCGAAAGGCGCACGCTGGAGAATTGCCGTCAACTGCGCAATTGCCGCCGTGTTCGCGCCGCCGCGGAACCAGATCGGTTGCACATTATAGGTATCGTAGAAGGAAGCGACCGCGGCCGCGACCGGAACAGCGGCCGACTGCCCCTCGACAGCCGCCGACACCGGCGGCGCACAGGCAAGCGCCAGCGCAAGGCCAGAAACGCCCAGAGCAAAGATCTTCAGATTATTCACGGCGCAACCCCCACCCAATATTATGCGATGGATTCTAGCCTCTTATCTTAAACAGCCAAAATGCATTCGCGATGAACCGCTCGCCAACAGTGACAAAGCGTTGCTTGCAAGATCGCTTCTCATCTGGAGGCTGCTCTTGTCTATGGTCGCGTTCGCCGCCAAGGCGACGCAAATCTTATCAGAGGGACTGAAATGGACATCAATGGAGTGGCCGCGGTGGTGACAGGCGCCGCGTCGGGCCTCGGCGAAGCAACCGCCAGGGCGCTCGCCGAACGGGGCGCCAAGGTCGCAGTCTTCGATCGGGACGCCGAGCGCGGCGAAAAGGTCGCTGGCGAGATCGGCGGCATCTTCTGCGAGGTCGACGTGACCTCGGACGAAAAGGTTGCCGCCGCCTTCGCCAGGGCCCGCGACGCGCATGGCCAGGAGCGGATCCTCGTCAATTGCGCCGGCGTCGCAACTGCCGCGAAGACCGTCGCCCGCGACAAGGAAACGAAGGCGGCGAAGCCCTATCCGATGCAGCAGTTCGAGCTCACCATTCAGATCAACCTCATCGGCAGCTTCCGCTGCATCGCCAATTCAGCGCTCGGAATGGTCGACCTCGACCCTCTCGCCGACGGCGAGAGGGGAGTCATCATCAACACCGCATCGGTGGCGGCGGAAGATGGTCAGATCGGACAGGCTGCCTATTCGGCCTCGAAGGGCGGCGTTCTTGCAATGACGCTCCCGATCGCGCGCGACCTCATGAACGACGGCGTTCGAGTGAACGCGATCCTTCCAGGAGTGTTCAAGACCCCGATGGTCGGGATGATGCCGCAGAACGTCCAGGACGCGCTCGGTGCGCAGGTCCCCTTCCCCAAGCGGCTCGGCCAACCCGAGGAATATGCGCGTCTCGCCTGCTTCCTCATCGAGAACAGCTACATGAACGCTGCGGCAGTGCGCCTCGACGGCGGAATCAGGATGGCGCCCCGTTGAGCACCGGCTACGGTCGCCTTCTTGACGAGCTCTCGGTGGCTGCGAAGGAGGCGGGCGAGGCAATCCTCCACATCGTGAGGCGCGGCTTCGAGGTGGAATCGAAGCACGACACTTCGCCCGTCACCGAGGCCGATCGGGCGGCGGAACTCGTCATCCTTGCCGCGCTTGCGCGCTCGGCGCCCGGCGTTCCTGTCATTGCCGAAGAAGAAGTCGCCGCCGGGCGGATCCCGGCACATGACGACACCTATTTCCTCGTCGATCCCCTCGACGGAACAAAGGAATTCATTCGCGGCGGCGATGATTACACGGTCAACATCGGGTTGATCGAAGCAGGTATTCCGAGGCTCGGAATCGTGTTCGCGCCTGCGACCGGGCGACTTCACGGCGGCATTGTCGGGGAAGGCGCGTGGCTCGACGACGGCTCGGGTCGCATTCCGATTGCAACCCGGCCGCGCAGTGACGTGACGACCGCGGTGGCATCGAAATCCCACCTCAACCAGGCGACGATCGACTATCTCGAAGCCGCGGTCGGCAATTGCGGCTTCGTATCGGTGGGCTCGTCGCTCAAGTTCTGCATCGTCGCCGAGGGCAAGGCGGACATCTATCCCCGAGCCGCCCCCACCAGCGAATGGGACACGGCGGCAGGCCACGCGGTTCTGGTGGCCGCCGGCGGATTGGTCGATGGACCGGACGGTGATCCCCTGCGCTACGGAAAGCGGGCTTTTCTCAACCGCGCCTTCGTCGCGACGTCCGGCTGGAAGCCGCTACTGCTGGAGCCCTTCCTCGAACCTTTCTCAGGCGGCGGCGAATTGCCCGTCGGAGTCTAGGCAATCCGATTGACTTAGTGGGCACAAGAAATGCCCGCGACACAAAAGAAAACCGGCCCGGACTTGGTAGTCCGGACCGGTATTTCTTTTGCCGTGGCTAGCCTTAGTGGCCGCGCTCTGGCGCCGGAGGCGGCGGAGGCGGCGGCGGAGGCGGTGCCGGGCAGGTGTCGGTCGCCAGGATCACCGAGCCATCCGGGCACGTCTGCGTCGCAGGAGGCGGCGGAGGCGGCGGCGGCGGCGGCGGCGGCGGGGGCGGAGGCGGCGGCGGTGCCGCGAAGTTGTAGTTGAGGCTCAGCAGCAAGCTGTGCGACCGCCAACGCGAGCGCAGCGTGTTGAAGCCGAGGCCCGTGCTGTCGTCGAACTTCAGATTCGGGACGTTGAAGAAGCGATACTTCAGTCCGAGGTCGATGTTGGGCGACAGGGCCGTACGGACGCCAAGAATGGCCTGCCACGCCGGGCGGCTGTCCGAGCCGTCGACGACGAGACCCGGGAACTCCGGATCGTCGCTCATCGAGACGTTCACGTCGGCGAGACCGATGCCGAGACCAGCATAGCCGCTCCAGCCGTTCTCGTCGCCGAAGTCGAGCAAGCCGTTGATCATGCCGGAAAGGACATGGCCGTTGCCGCCGGTGTTGATGAACGAGCCGAACGGAAGGCCGGTCGCCGGGAAGTCGCGGGTTTCGAGCCCATCGATTCCGGCATGCTTGTAACCAAGCTCGGCTTCGAGCCGGACGAGACCGAAGTCGTAACCGCCGATGAGGTCGATGTCGTAGCCGACACCATATTTGACGGCGAATTCGCCGTTCGTTGCGCCACCCGGTGTCTCGGGTGCGCCAGGATCGAAATTGTCGACCCTCTGATCTTCGACGAGCATGGCCCCGCCCTCGACGCCCACATAGAAGCTGTGGTCGCGAGCAAGCGCGGGCGTCGCCATAGCCGTGGTCACGAGTGCCACCGCAATGCCGAGCTTACGCATAGAATTGTCCCCTTTCAGATGCGTCCGGTAAATAGAACTGCCGGGGCACCTTATGAAAGGGCCGGTTGCCGTGCAAGCACGTCATTGCCCTTCATCTGTTGCCAAAAAGCCTCAGTTGATTTCGGGCTGATCCCGGAAGCGATTGAGAGCAGGGGCTTTTTTCGAAGCCCCGATCAAGCCGGGCTGACGCAATATGCTCAGGATCGAATCCGCCGGGAGTCTTGAGGCCATCTGCGAGGCGCCTGCCGCACCCATGATTCAGCCGGTGGAGCGAAGCCTTCCAGCGGCCCGGCTCCTCGACGACGCGCCGAACTCAAATTCCACTCAGGACCCGAGGATCTGCCGGGCGAGATCATGCCATGTCGGGCTGTTCCACTGGCTGTGCACGAATATCGTGATCGGCGCGCTCAGAGCCAGCCAGATCCAATAAGCGGGATGGATGCTCCGGTTCCGGATCGTGTCCCAGGCGAACATCGGCGCGACCGCAATCAGCGTGTAAAGGTCGGTCGCCGCGGGGCTCGAAGGCAAGGTCGTCGGCAGCCAGGTGATGCGGTCGATTGCCGCCGGAAGCGCAATCGCCGTCCCGAGGATCATCATCCTCTTGTGAAGCCCGGCATTGCGGCCGCGGGCAAGCAGGCCAATTCCAAGGAAGAGCGGGAACAGGATCCCGATCCTGAGCTGCATCAGGAGCACGTTTTCCTGGAAGGCCGCGATGTCCATGAGCTTGCCGCGAGCCTCCGCCGGAGGCCCGGCCTCGAGCCCCGCCATGGTCTGGTGATACATGGTGGGGACGAGGATGAAGCCGACGATGACGAGCATCCCCGCGACGATTGCAGCAAGGACGCCAAGGCGCATGTGGAGTTCGCGCCGTCCGGTTGCCATCAGCCACGTCTGGGCAAGCAGCAGCAGGAGAAATGATCCCATGAGCGCTGCATGCATGTGCATGACGATCGGAAACGGAGGCCGCTCCCCGCCCCTCACCATGGCGACCTTCATGATCGAATCCGGGATGAACCCGGTAAAGACGATGAGAATGAACCACACCGCCATGCAGACGAAAATCCAGCGGTCGAGCGCATGCGCTCGCTCCGTCCCGGATAGGAGATCGGGCTTGCGGTCCCTCAGCGAAAACGGATTTGCGACCGTTGCCATCGCGCCTTCAAGCTGCCGCCGTTTCAGCCGGGAGCTAGCACGCCAGCGGGCGTCCTTTCAGATCACTTTCGATAGGGTGCCGTCCGGCGCGACGGGCTCCGACGTGCCGGAACGGCGATCGAGGACGATCCATCTTTTGCCAGACTGGTTAGAAAGCGAGCCTCGAGACGAGGCCTGCCTCTTCAGACCATATGTTCGGAATGCCCGTAGACGAGCACCGTCATATAGCCCTCGTGGAGCTCCTTCTGCGCACCGCCCACGCTGGCCTGGAATTTCTCCGCCTGCGCATCGTCGCAGCTATATTCCGGTCGCATCTCGCCGGAGGCCGCGATCACACGGCAGTTCTTGACGGCGCCATGGGGATCGATGGCGAGCGACATGATCTGGCCGCCAAGAAGGGTGTCGCCTGTCTTCATCTGGGGCTTTGCGGGAGCACTGCCAGGGTTGAACCGGCGCTCGAACGTGATCCTTGTCACTTCGCCCTTGGACGAGGACACATGGCTCGCGCTCGCCGCCTGACCTGAATCGACGTCGCAATCTTCCGTGATCGCGGGGCTGAGGCTCGATTCATACCGGCAGGCTTCGGGCTTCCCGTCACCATCGAGGGTGACGGTCACCCGCTCCCACCAGGGAGCACTGGACACCAAAGGATCGCTCGAAGACGACGTTGAGGTTGTTGCCATCGCGCCGGTGGCTGCGACAGCTGCGGCCGAGGCCACGAGCAGAGCGGCAAGCTTGAGCACTTCAAACTCCTTCGCGCCCACCGCTCCGGCGACCTTATTGCCGCCGCCTACCTGCACTCCCAAACGCGCAGGGGGGATTTGGTTTCCGTCCGATTGGAGGTGAGTGGTTTTCGCTCGTTGAAGCTGAGGCGGGCCGCTCTTCGGACGCGCCGGAAGGATGAGGGAGGCTTCGCCTCAGACCCCTCGGCGAACGCCCCTGCCACGGGGGCCTCGCCCCAAAAGAAATGGGGGCCGGCATTGCTGCCAGCCCCCACTGCGCCGAGCGAAGGATATGCCGGTGTTCGTAACCTGGTTGATAGAAGCTTTCGCCCTAACGACCCGCTCTCGATCCTGGCTCACCAGCTCAGGCGTCGCTTTCCACCGAACAACTCCCTCTTGCGAGGAGCCCGATCAATCTACCAGACTGCGCGGCCCGAAGGTTCGCTGGTCTTTCGATCTTTCCGGCCCGGCGTCTGGAACCGAGGTCCCTCGAAGCCAAAACCGTCCAGTGTTCCGCGGCCCTTCTTGGGTCGATCCCTCTTGCGTCCCGCTTCGCTCACCTTCCCCACGAGGAGGTCGGGAGCCGCGTCGCGCTAGAGAAGACTGACTCTTCCGGCGCCTCTTCCCGGCTGGCCCGGTAAGAACCCGAAGGCTCCTCCCAATCCTGCCGGCGGAGATCGGACCTTTGGTCACCTGCCGCATCCGCTTGCCGTTGCCGGCTCCTGGAGAGGCCGGGACCGCCGTCCCGATCACCTGTCCACAATGCACACCTGCCCCGAGTCGCAAAAGCGAAAAATGCGGACTTGACCCTGTGGATAACGGGGATATCGGGCAAATCTGCCGGAACCTTTTCTGATTCGTCGAATCAGCGGCGCCTCGGTTGCCGTTTCGTTCCCCTCCGCCTAACTCGGCGACGTGCCTGAATCCCCTGCCTTGTCGCCCGAACCCCCTTATCTCGAGGGCCTCAATCCGCCACAGCGCGAGGCAGTCCTTTCGACCGAGGGGCCGGTCCTGGTGCTTGCCGGGGCGGGCACTGGAAAAACCGCGGCACTCACTGCGCGCCTTGCCCATCTCATCGCCAGCCGAAAGGCGTGGCCGAGCCAGATTCTCGCGGTCACGTTCACCAACAAGGCGGCGCGCGAGATGCGCGAGCGCGTCGGGGCGCTTTCCGGCGGGCTGCTCGAGACCATGCCCTGGCTCGGCACGTTTCACTCGGTCGCTGCAAGGATGCTGAGAAGCCATGCGGAGCTGGTCGGCCTCCAGTCCAATTTCACGATCCTCGACACGGACGATCAATTGCGAGTCCTCAAGCAACTGATCCAGGCCGCCAACATCGACGAGAAGCGCTGGCCCGCGCGCCAGCTCGCCTCCCTCATCGACCGCTGGAAGAATCGCGGCTGGACTGCGCGGCAGGTCGACGCCGGCGAGGCCCATGGCTTCGCCTCGGGCCTCGGCGCGGAACTCTACGAACAGTACCAGGCGAGGTTGCGAACCCTCAATGCATGCGATTTCGGCGACCTTCTGCTTCACATGCTGGTCATCTTCCGCGACCACGCGGACGTGCTCGCCGCCTATCGCGAGCGCTTCCGCTACATCCTCGTCGACGAATATCAGGACACGAACCAGGCCCAGTACGAGTGGCTGAAGCTTCTTGCCGAGCCGCGGCGCAACCTTTGCGTCGTCGGTGACGATGACCAGTCGATCTACTCGTGGCGCGGCGCCGAGGTCGCCAACATCCTTCGCTTCGAGGAGGATTTTCCGGGTGCGAGGATCATCCGGCTCGAGCAGAACTATCGCTCGACATCCCACATCCTGGCAGCGGCCGATGGTCTCATCTCGCACAATGCCGGGCGCCTTGGAAAAACGCTCTGGACGAATTCGGGCGATGGTCAGAAGGTCCGCGTCATCGGAGTCTGGGACGGTCCGGAAGAAGCGCGCCGGGTGGGCGAGGACGCCGAGGCCCACATGCGCTCGGGCGGCTCGCTCGACGACATCGGAATCCTTGTTCGGGCGCAGTTCCAGACGAGGGAGTTCGAAGAGCGATTCATCGCGATCGGCCTTCCCTACCAGATCATCGGCGGTTTCAGATTCTACGAGCGTGCCGAGATCCGCGATGCGATCGCCTACCTCAGGCTCGTGCAGTCACCCGCCGACGACCTTGCCTTCGAGCGGATCGTCAACACTCCCAAGCGCGGCCTCGGCGACAAGGCCCAATCCTCGATTCACCGCCAGGCTCGACAGGCCGAGGAGCCGCTTCTCATCGCTGCAGCGCACCTCCTCGACAGTGACGAGCTGACCGCGCAGGCGCGCCGCTCGCTCGGCAATTTCGTCGCCGACCTCGGGCGCTGGCGCGAGATGGCGGGCACCCTCTCCCACCCTGAGCTCGCGCGCATCATCCTCGAGGAATCGGGCTATACGGCCATGCTTCAGGCCGATCGCTCGGCCGAGGCAGCCGGGCGCCTCGAAAACCTCGCCGAGCTTACCCGCGCGATGGAAGAATATGAAACGCTCGGCGCCTTCCTCGAGCATGTCAGCCTCGTCATGGACAATGACGAAGCCCGCACCGGCGAGAAGGTGACGATCATGACCATCCATGCCGCAAAGGGGCTGGAGTTCGACACGCTTTTCCTCCCCGGCTGGGAAGAAGGCGTGTTCCCCTCCCAGCGCTCGCTCGACGAGGGAGGTCTCGCATCGCTCGAGGAAGAGCGGCGGCTCGCCTATGTGGCGATCACGAGGGCCCGCCGCCGCTGCACGATCCTTCATGCCGCCAACCGCCGGATCTACGGCCAGTGGACGAGTTCCATCCCGAGCCGCTTCCTCGCGGAATTGCCAAAGGCCGACATCGAAGAGGAAACGACGATGACGGGAGGCGAAAGCCTGTGGCGTGCACAATGGTCGGAACGCGCCGATCCCTTCGCCCATCTCGGCCCGGCGCAAGCGATGCGCGCGAGCACGAGGGGGCCCGGCTGGCAACGCGCCTCTCGCGGGAATTTCAACCCCGATCCGCAGCGGGTCATCGAAGCACGTGCCTCTGCCGTCAGCCTCGGCAACCAGGGCCGGAGCGATCTCTCGCTCGGCCAGCGGGTTTTCCATGGGAAGTTCGGCTACGGCACCATCGCCGAGATCGAAGGCAACAAGCTCGAAATCGATTTCGAGAAGGCAGGTCGAAAGAAGGTCCTCGACAGTTTCGTCAGCGCCGCCTGACGCTTGGAGGGCGCGATTTGAAGCTGGATCGGCCGAAGGCCCGGAAGGAGCTCAGTTCGCCCCAAGTTTGACCAGCGCCCTGATCCACGGGATGATCGAGGTCCAGCTCAGCTCCTCCATCACTTCGATGCCCGCGAGCTTGCCCCGCCTCCACACGACCTCGCCCGGGGGGATGTTGAGGCCCTCCACGAGGACCGAGACATAAGAGCCGACGGCAGGAAGGTCATCGCCTTCGATCTGCAGTCCGCGGGCCGAGATGTTGCGAAGCGTCCCGAGCCAGAACTGGCCGCCGCACTTGACGTGGACTGCGCAGCGCGCCTCCACGCGCGGCATCGTCCGTCGTTCGCGCACCTGGCTGACGAGCTTGCGATTGAGAAGAGCGATGACGTCGATGGTATCGTCGAACCTGACGCCAAGCTCGTGACGCCCGGTAAAGGCGATCCTTCCCGCCGCCCGCTGGCCCGATTCGAGCTCCACCGACGCACGGTCGCCGAGCGCGGGCGTGAGGTCGCTGGTGACCGTCACTCCAAGCGCACTGATTTTCCGGATCGAGCAGGGCTGACGTGAGCCCGCGACGTAGATGGCGCCCGAATCGAGGGGGCCCTTCTCCTCGGATGGCCACGAATCATCGGGCCACGGGAGACGGTCTCCCAGGACAACGGTTGTGACCGAAGGCGCGTCAGCCATTGCTCATCCTACTTGGCAGGAGCTTTGCGCCTTCCAGGACTAACAAGTCGCTAACGCAATGCGCTCTCGCCTCTCCTAGAAGGCGCTCGACTGGAGCTTGATGTCCGCCCTGCCCCAGGCCTCCTCGAACTTCTTGTTCGCGGATGCAGCTTCGGAATCGCGCTTCTGCGCCGAAAGAGCCTGGGCGAGACCGAAATAGGACCAGCCATTATTGGGGTGCTGCTTCAGGTCTTCGCGATAGACTGCCTCGGCTTCGGCCGCCTTTCCCGCGTCGAGCAACGCAGCACCGAGGAGATGGCGGGTCGGGAAGATCATGTCGCTCGGCTCATTGTAGGCGAGCTTGTCCTCGGCAGAGACGGCCTCTCGAAGAAGCCTAATCGCTTCCTCGACCCTTCCTTCGGCGACGGCAATCCGAGCCTCCGCCTTCAACTGGCCGATCTCGTACAATGGCCTTGCCTCGTTATTCCCCTGCGTCGCCTCGGCTGATGCTTCGGATACGAGCTTTTGCGCCTTCGCGGCCTCGAGCTTGGCCTCGTCGAGCCTTCCGGT
>DASZYL010000186.1:0-6518 GCA_035545385.1 Sphingomicrobium sp.
CTCCAACGCCAACCCCGACGCCGACGCCGACGCCGACGCCGACGCCTACTCCGACCCCAACTCCGACGCCGACGCCGACGCCGACACCCACCCCGACGCCGACGCCGACGCCAACGCCAACCCCGACGCCAACTCCAACGCCAACGCCGACGCCAACCTCGGTTGGCGGGCCGGAATCCATTCTTGGCCCGGTGGGATTGATGACGGATCCCAAGGCGATCGCGGAGAAGGACGATCCGCACGAGTTCCTTGACCAGCTCGTGGACGAGCTGCTTGGCGAAGGTGGTTCGGAAGATCAGGACGAAGACAGCGGGGACGCCAACTCGCCGCCCAACTTCTGGCTTGGGCCGATCAACACGGGTCCGCTTTCGAACGACAAGTCCGTCGACGACCCGGTGACAAGCGGAAGCGACATCGTCGACCAGGATAACGGCGGCATTGTCGACAAGCCGGTCGACCAGCCCGTCACGAGTGGCGGCGACAACCTCGGCAACAGGCCCGACCAATGATCGGAGATTGAGATGCGCAAGAGGCTCATTGCGGCTGCAGCGGCGCTGGCATCCCTCGCCGGCCAGGCTCCGGCGCCCGCAGCCCCGCTCAGCGTCCTCGATAGCTTCCGAATCGGGAATTCCGGGAGCGTCTACTGCTCGGCCCAGAGCGTATCGACCGACAAGGCCCTCAGCGGAATGTTCGACGTCGGCTATTCGGTGACTTGCCGGGACGCGGCGCTTCCCGTCGGCAAGATCTACAAGCTGCGCGCGCCCGAAGATGCGGCGCGCCGCCTCCAGGCGATCCGCAATAACGCGGTGGATTGCACGGCCTCGCGGCGCGACGAAGTCGCGGACTTAGGATCGATCGACGTGATCGATTGCCGAATGAAGGACGCAGACGTCGCCTATCGTGCGTACCAGTTCGTCAAGGGCGACACTCTATATGCGGCCGAGGGCCTCGCTGGCTATGACAGCGCCCTCAAGCTTGGCTTGAGGAGCGTCGTCAGCGATCGCCGAATCCCGGGCGAAATCTCGATCGCGACAACCGGAGTGGGCGATCCTGCAGCCTTCGCCCGCGTCCAGGCCGGAACACTCGACCCCAGCCGGGCGCTCGCCGAGGCCTATCGTCGAAACAATGCAGGGAGCTACGCCGAGGCAGCCGAGTTTTTCGCCGCCGTCAGCAATATCGGCGAAGGTCCTCTCAGTCGTTCCGAGGCCCTTGCCAACGAAGCGCTGCAGAAGTCGAACCTCGGCCGCTACGCCGAGGCGGATTCGCTCTTCGCCCGCGCCGCCGAACAGCTCGGGAACGACCCCCTGGTCGCTCGCCGGCTGAGGAATTACCGAGCCATCCACGAGCTCAACCAGGGTGACCCCGACGGCGCCCTCAAGGAGCTCGACAGGCCCGTTCCGAAGGCCGCGGAGGAAAGCGGCGACACTTCCAACGGTCCGGTCATCAACTCGATCGTCGCAAAGAGGCTCAACTCGGAAAGCAAGCTCGGCCAGCAACTGACTTCCCAGTCTGACGAGCTGCTTCCTTCCGAGAAGGCCGAGATCCTCGATGGACAGGCGCTTCAGCTTCGCGGGACCTCGCTGAGGCTGAAGGACGATCTTGCCGAGGCCACGGCGGCGCTCCAGTCCGCGGATGCCAAGCTCCAGTCCATCCGCGATGGACGGGTCGCTTCGGTGATGTGGATGCGCGCCCAGATTCTCGGCGACCTCGGAGCGATCGCCGAGGACCAGAAGAACTCCGCGGAGGCCGACCGGCTCTATCGCGAGGGCGTTACCCTGCTTGCTGCCAACTATCCCGATTCCGCGGCGCTCCTGAATGCCAAGGCACGTCTCGCCGGATATCTCTCGCGAACGGGCCAGCAGGCTCCGGCCGAAGCGATGTTCAAGGAGATCGTCCATTCGCAGCCCGACACGAGCAACCTTCCGCCCTCGTTCGCGAACGTTCTTCGGCCTTACGTCGACCTGCTTCTTCAGAAGACCGGCGATCCAACCGCTGTCGAGGAGATCTTCTCGGCGACACAGCTGATGGTCCGCCCCGGGCTTGCCCAGACCCAGGCCGTGCTCGCGCGCGAGCTGAGCGGCGGCACGGATGACGCCTCGCGGCTGTTCCGCCAGTCGGTGACCTTGACCCGCCAGGCCGAGCGCGCCCGGATCGAGCTTGCGCGGCTCACCGATCTCGCCAATCCCTCACCGGCCGAACAGGCCCGGGCCAGGGCCCTCAAATCTGCCCTCGAGGTCTCTGAAAAAGAGCAGCTCGCGACCCAGTCGGCGCTCGCGGGCTTCCCTCGCTACCGAGCCGTTTCGGAGGAAGTCATCTCGCTCGCCGAACTCCAGAAATCGCTTCGGCCAGGCGAATCCTACTACCGGATGACGACCGTCGGTAACGACGTCTACGCAACCCTCGTCACTCCGGCGACCGCGCGGGCGGCACGGCTCGGGGTGAGCGCCAGGCAGCTCTCGGACCAGGTCAAAGCGCTTCGCGAAACGATCTCGACCGTGGAGAACGGCCAGCGCGTCACCTATGCGTTCGATGTCGCCCTCTCCCACCAGATGTACAAGGAACTGTTCGGTCCGTTCGAGGGCGAAATCGGCGCGACCAAGCACCTGATCTTCGAGCCCGACGGTGCGATGCTGCGCCTCCCGCCCAACCTCCTCGTCATGGACCAGGCATCGGTCGATGCCTATGACCAGCGCGCCAAGACGAGCGACGATGCGGCGTTCGATTTCCGCGGAATCGCCTGGCTCGGCCGCGACCGCGACGTCAGCACGTCCGTCAGCCCACGGTCCTTCGCCCAGCTTCGAAGCGCTCCTCCTTCAAACGGCAAGAAGGAATATCTCGGCCTTGGCCAGAATACGCCGCCGGCCGCGGCGGCGGCTGCGCTCATACCGGCAGCGGCCGACCGCGACTGCTCGCTTCCCATCGGCAACTGGGAGCATCCGATCTCGGCGAAGGAGCTCCAGGTCGCAAGCTCGATCCTCCAGTCTTATGACCCTTCGGGAGTGCAGCTGATCACCGGCGACGCCTTCACCGACACTGCGCTCGAGGGCCGGTCCGACCTCGACCAGTACCGGATCATCCATTTCGCAACCCATGGAGTGGTGACTTCGCGGGCCGCGAAATGCCCGGCACAGCCCGCGCTCCTCACGAGTTTCGGAGGAAGCGGTTCAGACGGCCTCCTCACGTTCAAGGAAGTGTTCGACCTTCGTCTCGACGCAGATCTCGTGATCCTGTCGGCCTGCGACACGGCTGCGCAGGCGAGCAGCGCAGCGACCCAGCAGGCGGGCCTTGCAACCGGCGGCGACGTCGCACTCGATGGTCTCGTCCGGGCGTTCGTCGGCGCAGGCGGCCGGCTCGTGATCGCGAGCCACTGGCCGATCCCCGACGACTACAACGCGACCCAGCGCCTCATGACCGGCCTCTTTTCGGCGCCGCCCGGGACCCCGACAGTGACGGCGCTGCGAATGTCGCAGCGCCAGCTGATGGATGACGTCAATACGTCGCACCCCTTCTACTGGTCGGCGTTCGCGGCGGTCGGCGACGGCGAAATCCCCGTCATCCGGACCAAGCGGGAGATCGCAGCGGTCTCGAAATAACCGCTCAACGAAGCGGGCCGCGGGGCCTTCGTCCCTGGGCAAATCAGCTCGGATGCGCAGCGTGGAAGTCGTTCGGCCACCTGAAATTCGTGTGCGTGATCGTCACGCTGAAATCGAGCGAGCTCACCTGGTGCCACCAGCCGAGCGGAATGAAGAGGGCATCGCCGGGGTTGAGGATGAGTTGATGGACGTAAAGGCCCTCGAGCATCGGATAACGCGAAAGGATCCCCGGTTCGAGGAGGTCGCGGATCTCGCTGTAGACATGGTGGTCGTTGTAGAGGCGAGGAGTTGCCAAGGGAGCGACCATCAGAAGCCTCTTCCTTCCGACGATCTGCAAGAGGAGGTTGTTGGTGAGGTCGTGGTGAAGCGGAGTGAACGTTCCTCGACCGCCGATCCACATCATTCCCCGGGCGCGCGGGTCGGAAGGATCCAGGAGCTTGTCGAGGCTTCCCAGATCCTCGTTGAGCGGCGCCAGCGCGGCCTCGTTGGAGGCGCTGTTGTAGGCGGTCAGATAAAGATCGTTCCCGCCCTCGCTTGCCACCCTCTCGATGAACTCGGCGAAGGGCAGCCTTTCGCGATGAGCGCCCATCCTCCGCTCGAAATCGGGATCTTCCGAACGCCGGGCCTGCACCTCGACCTCGGCCTTGCCGATCTTCGAGCTCAGATAATCGGGCTTCCATCTCTTAAGCGCTGGCCAGCCTTCAAGTTCGCCCGAGAGCAGAACCGGCCAGTTCGCGGCATAATGTTCCTCGAGAAACTCCTGGGCGGTGATCGAGGACTTGTTGGGGATCTTGCGCGGCGCCTGGCGGGCGAGCGCTTCGAGAGACGAGAGGATCCAGTCGGACTTCCCCGACGATCGCTGGTCATCCACTCGCGCCGGAGCGCTCGCACTCCTCGCGGGGGGCGAAGCAGTCGAAGGCTGGTGAAACCGCTCCGCCCCTTCGAATTCGGGAACGCGCAACTTCGATTGATGGTCAGGAGCCCCTGGAGCGCCGCAGGCATCGGTTCCCCGATAATAGAATTTCTGCCATCTCTTGCTCGGCTTTTCAGGCTGCGAGACCTCTACCTCGGCCTGGAACCTGTCCCTTGCGGCGCTCCATTCCTCGAAACGGCGCTTCAGGCCCTCGTCCTCCTCCATCGGAAGGATCCGCGGCGAAACGGATTCGATCAGTCCGCGCTCGAGCGGGAAGAAGAAGCAGAAGGGCTCGTTGGCCTCGAACCTTATGGGGTGGTGGGGACGTGTGAACCGCCAGTTCATCGTGAACGTAAACGGCGACCAGTCGGTCTCGACGATGCCGTTCAAGGGCGCAATTCCATCCTTCGCGCTGTTGGGCGGCCCAGAGATCCACAAATTGTATCCAGGCGGCGTCCGGAACAGCCCCTCGACGTGAAAGGTGACCGTTCCGTGGCCGAACAGGGCGACCGGGACCTGCTCCTGTCGTGCCCCCTCGTCGGGTCGGACGACGACATCGCTGACCGCTGGCCCGCCGTTCCATTCGGCCTCGAAGCCGCAGGGACTTAGGATTTCCCAGCCGTGGGCATTCGCGATGTTGAGCGGAAGGCAGCGATAGGCAAAGGATTCCGGCGTCTCGTCCATCCAGTCGCGGCGCGGCGAAGCCGCCCGGATCCTGGGTTTCCACGACGGGTGGATGTAACATCTAAGATCGAAGGATTTCTCGCCGCTCACCACTTCAACCGGAACCTGATCGCCCGCGAGACCCCCCGCGGCCACACGAATGTACCGTTGAAATCGCCGATCCCCTAGAGAGTTATGCGCTGGGAAATCCTAAGGGTGCGGAAGGAAGAGGCAGCCGAGATCGCTTGCGGTGCCGGCCAATTCCGGAACCGGCGCCTGCCGCCCTGAACCGGCTACTGCTGCGGCTGCGCCTGCTGGTCGCCGCAGCGGCAGGTCGTCACTCGGGCGACTCGCCGCTTGGCTGCAGGGGGCGATTGCTGGTCGGCGCTAGGGGGCGAGTGAACGTCCTCGGCGGACGCAAGCACGACCTGCGGCGGGGCCGGATGCCGGGGCTGCGTGCTGGCAGGCGCAGGGGCCTTGGAGGGCTCCGCTGCGAAGGCGGTTGCGCTCGCAAGAGCTGCAGCGGCAATCAGGACGAAGCGGGCAAGCATGACCGGCACCCTTTCCAACTCGCACCGGAATTAGGCCCATCATCCTTTCGGCTGCCCTTCGATAACTGGTTAAGACTACTGGAATATTTGTCCAAACGCGACGTATGGGGAATGTTGTATTGTCGCATTTTTTCAAGTCGCCACAGGACCTTAGCCTGACTGTCGGAACCTCGACTTTCATTGACTTTGCATTAATCGCGGCGCAAATTGGACGTCTTGACTCAGTCAAGGGGGCAATGATGGCAACTGCCGTTTCAACGAAAAACAACCGTAAGATGATTCTGACCACCGCGGGCGTCCTCGCCTTCGGAGTCGCAGCCTATGGGCTCGGCCGGGTATACCCGCCGATGGGGCCCAGCGAGGGCACGATCGCGCCCGCCGAACGCTACGTCTCCGCCCAGGTCGGCGAAGGCGACGTGACGCTCGGCGACACGTCGGTCCCGGAGCTCATGCAGACCGACGCGTTCGAGCTGATGGTCCATGATCCCGACTTCAGGGCGCTCGCTTCGAGCCCGGGCTTCAAGGCGCTTGCGGGTCAGCCGCAGGTCATGGCGGCTCTCATGGCGAACCCGAAGGCATTCAGCGCGCTTGCAAGCAACCCGAAGGCTTTCGAAGGGCTCGCCAATGCGGCGCTGAAGGCCTCTTCGCTTGCGCCCAATGCGCATAACGCCAACGCTGCGCTGATGGGCGTTGTCGCCAATCACCCGGCGGCAATGACAGCGCTCGCCTCCCATCCGGAGGCGCTTTCCGCGATCGTGCAGAACGCCGCGGCCTTCGCCAATCTCGCGTCCAAGGGCA
>DASZYL010000187.1:0-20452 GCA_035545385.1 Sphingomicrobium sp.
CTCGAGATGACCGCTCGCGAGATTGCCGAAGCGCAGCGCCAGGCGCGCGCCTGGCTAGCCGGCTGTGGGTACCAGCGGCGGGCCGCTTAATTCCTGGAGGATCGTCGTTGCGCTCGGAGGGTCCGGGCGCTCCTTGCCCCATGTCATTGCGCTGACCTGCGCCGAGGGCACCGCAAGCAATAGGAGATAGTCGCGGGCCTGGGCCGCGCGCTCCGCTCCGAGAGCAAGCGCGTGATCGCGCGTATCGGTGGGATCGCCATGGCCTTCGATCCTGGCGGCCACTTCGGGATGCTCTCTCAACCACATCGCCTGCGCACTGAGGATCATCCGCGCCTGCTGCGTCAGCTGGGCGCTTCCCGGCGCGAAGTAGATGGTCGCGCCTCCCGAGCGGGCCGCGAAATCCGCGCGAAGCGCGTCGATCGTGCTCATGACCGGTGGCGGCGGCTGGGGAGCGCGCCGCCTGAGGCCCGGAAGCTGCGCCGCCGCCGGGACGGCGATGAGGAGCATGATTAGGAGGAGGAGTCTGCGCATCGGCCCTAATCCATCGATCCCGACCAATTGGGGTCGGAGCCGTCCTGTGGGATCGTCATCTTTCGCGGACTGCTTCCGTCGAGGTTGACGCGGTAGATGGCGGGACGCCGGTTCGCCTCCATGCGCTGGAAGACGAGTTCGCGGCTGCTCGCAGCCCAGCTCGGCGTCTCGTCCGCCGGACCTGACGTCAGCACTCTCTCGCCCGTCCCGTCGGGGTTGATGATCCCGATCCGGCGAGTGTCGCCAAACCGCCAGGTGAAGGCGATGAGGTTCCCGTCGGGGCTCCATTCGGGGGAGCTGTAGGCCGCGGTCGAGAAGGTGATCCGGCGCTCGTTCGAGCCATCGGCGTTCATGACATAAAGCTGCTGCGTCCCGGCGCGGTCGCTTTCGAAGACGATCCTGCTCCCGTCGGGAGAAAAGCTCGGGTCGGTATCGATTCCGGGCGACGTCGTCAGGCGCCGCGGCATGCCCCCGTTGGCGTTCACGACATAGATGTCACTGTTCGCTCCGAGCATCATCGAGAAGACGATCTTCGAGCCGTCGGGAGAATAGCGCGGGGCAAAGGTCATGGCGTTGCCCGGAAGAAGCGGTCTCTGCTCCTTCGAATCGAGGTCGATGATCCGGACCTGCGGGACGCCGCCCTCGAAGCTGACGTAGGCAAGGCGGGCGCCACGCGGCGAAAGCCGCGGAGTAAGAACGGTCGTCCCGCCCGGGGTGAGATAGCTGTGGTTGTAGCCGTCGCTGTCCATGACGGCGATGCGCTTCACCCTCGCCTCCGCGGGGCCCGTCTCGGCGACATAGGCCATTCGCGTGTCGAACATGCCGGGCGAACCGGTGATCGCCTTGTAGGCAAGCCCGGAGCATTTGTGCGCGGCTCGCCTCAGGTCGCTCGGAGCCGCGACGAAGCCGATCCGGCCCAGCTCGCGTCCCTTCTCGACGTCGTAAATGTAGCAGCCGACCGTCAACCGGCCATCGGAACGCTGCTGGACGAAGCCGGTGATGAGCGCCTTCGCACCCCTGTCGCGCCACTTGGAAAAGGTCGGAGCAGTGACCTCGGGGTAGGAATAATAATCCTTCCGGTTCGAAGCGAGCGGCATGAGCTCGGCGGTCTGCCGAAGGTCTGTTTCAATGAGCTGCGTCGCCTGCCACGCGATCGCGAGCGATTCATTGCCCTTCGATCCCGAATCCGGCGTGGTCATCGGCGGAAGGGCGATGACCGTCGCCGCGGGCGTTCCCGCCTGCACTGCCGCGGCTGTCGCCTGCGAGGCCGTCGCTGCGAGCAGCGCGGCGAATAGTCCAACTCGAATTGCTCTCATTGCCCCTTCGTGCCGATCTGACGGAAAATCTCGACCCACTCTCTTGGCTGACGCCGCGGCCGGCCCTCTCGGTCCAGGAATGCGGCTGTGACGGATGCGTCGGCCAACAGTTCCTGCCCGCGCATGACTCGCTGATGAATATTGACCGATGACGCGCGGACCTGTTCGACCGTGCTGATGACCTGAAGGTCGTCGCCGAGCTTCGCGGGCCGGCGATAACGGATGTCGCAGCGGACCACGAAATAGGCGCTGCCGTCGTCGCGCAGAACTTCGGACTGGTCGATCCCGACGCACCGGATCATGTCCGAGCGGGCGCGTTCCATGAACTTGAGGTAGTTCGCGTAATAGACGACCCCGGCGGTGTCGGTGTCCTCGAAATAGACGGTGAGCGCGAAGTGGTGCTCGGGCCCGGCAAAGCCCCCGCGATAGGGCGTGTCGAGATCGTTTGGCGCCATCGGGGACCGCTCTAGCGAGCCGAGTCCTTACGTAAACCCCGCTTGACTTCGATGTAACGCGAAGGTTACATGTAACCTATGAGTTACAAAGGGGGCCGCGAGATGAACCAGCGTTCCATGTCCGAAAAGGCCGAGCAATTGAGCAGACGGCGTGCGCGTGCGCTTCCCGTGCTCGGGATCATCTTTCTCGCCCAGCAGGCGAGCTTCCTGAGCATGCCCGGGGATGCGTCGCGGCCGGTCGACCATCTGAAGATCAGCGCCTGGCTCGTCCTCACCATCGTGCTCCTCGCCGGGCTTGCGACCGGGGGCGCGTGGTTCCGTCCGCGCGCGGTCCGCGAGCTCGTCAACGACGAGAGCACGAGGGCCCACCGCCAGCTGGCTTACGTCTATGGCTTCTGGGCCGCGATGGGCACCGCCCTTGGCATTTACGTCGTCAACATGTTCGAGGTGGTGAGCGGAAGGGATGCCGTCCACATCATCGTCACGGTCGCGGTCGCAACCGCCCTTCTCAATTTCGGGATGCTCGAGCGCCGCGCGCTTCGCGATGCCTGACCGTCTTCTTGATTTTCGACACCATTATTGTTGCGGAGAGCATTGGATGGGATATCGACCTGCGCCCGACTTCGACCGGCCTGACGCACAGAGCGTCCAGCGATCGCGGCGAATGGCGACTTGGCTCATTCCGCTGATTGTCGTCCAGCAGGGGACGGTGATCTTTGGCCAACATTCCGACAGGCTGACCCAGCTGCTCGCGACAATCGCCTGGATCACCGTATCGCTCGCAATGCTCTGGATATTGCTCGGCCTGCCGATGCGTTGGCTCTCCGAGCGGGACCAGGCGATCGTAAACGATGAACGCAGCAAGTCCGTCGGGAGAGACGCCGCCGCCTGGGGGATGGCAGCCCTGATCCTCATCGCTTCCGCAATGATGATCGCCCGTCTCTTCGTGCCACTCGATCCCGGGATCGCGATCTACGGCCTCGTCAATAGCGCCCTAATCGTCGCCATCCTGCGCTACGGCTGGCTCAACCGCGCCGAGCCCGGCGAGGATGAATGACCGGCTCGCCAATCGGCTGAAGGAGCGGAGAGCCGAGCTCGGGCTCACGCAAAGCGAGCTCGCGGACCTCTGCACGGTGTCACGAAAGACGATCAACACGGTCGAAAACGGGGTTTTCGTCCCCTCGACCCTTCTTGCGCTGAAGCTCGCGTCCGCGCTCGGCCTCAGTGTCGAGGAGCTGTTCTGGATCGAGCACTGATCGCGCCCACCGCGGCCACCAGGTCTCCCTGGGCCTCGGCGACATCGGCAAGGTGCATTCCCCAGCCCGGAAGGAACATCCCAAGCACCGCGACCTCGCCGCCGATGCGGTCGGTCCACTTCTCGCCTGGCGCATGGTTGGTCCGGATCGAGAGGTAACCTCGCGGACCGTCATTGACGCACCTCGCCGACACCAGCCCATGCGTCCGGACGTAGGGCGTCGATGGCTGGCCATCGCTTGACCATTGGATTGGGCCGCCGGGTACTGGAAGGGTCGAACGGGTGAACCAGTAGCTCTCGAGCTTCACCCAGTCGGACGAGCCGGGAAGCGCGGGGTTCACGCATCCGACCGTCATTCCGGGCTGGTCCGAATAGCCGAACATCGCGCCCACCGGGGGAGCGTTCTTCTCCCGGAAGCTGGTCCAGCTGATTATGCAGCCGGTCTCGCCGCGGTGGCTGCACAGCGGAATCCTCTTGAAGGTCCCGCCGACGAGCTTCCCTTCGGGAACGAGAACGTTGAAGCCGGGGAGGATCGCAAGCTTCATCCTCGCAGCGAGCGCCGGGTTCGTCTCGATTTCGCGCTGGATCAGCTGCTCGAGCATGAGGCTGCCCTGGCTGTGACCGACGAGGACGAACGGGCGTCCGCCATTACGCGTCCGGATATAGTTGCGCCACGCGGCGAGCACGTCCGAATAGGCCTGGTCTGCCGCGCCCGTGATGTCGGCGCCTGCCGAGTAAGCGGCGACTGCTCCCAGGGTCATCTGCCGGTACAGCGGCACGAACGGCCGGCAGACCGACGCAAACCGCGCGAACTGGGCCTCGGTCACGAGCCTTTCCTCCCGCCCCGGAGCCAGGTCGCTGTTCAGCCCCCGGTCGGTCGAGACCGTCGGATAGACGTAGAAACAGTCGAGCGGCGGATCCCTGGCGACCTTTCTCGAGCGGACTTCGCCAAGACCCCCGGGGCCGAGGTCGGTGGTCGGAAGTTCCGCCGAGCAGGTGTCGGCCCGACCGGGGAGGCAGAGCCAGCTTAAATCCTTCGAATAGTCCGGAAGGCCGGCCTTTGCCGCCGTCGTCTGCGCGGCGAGGGGCGAAGCGAAGAGTAGCGCCGCGAAAGCCAGCAACATTGAGTGACGCATTATTTCGAAGACGCTCCACTATCGAACAGGCCGCCCTGGCTGCCTTGCGGCACCGGCAGGCCAAGGTGGGCATAGCCGCGTCCGTTGAGGCAGCGTCCCCGTGCCGTCCTCGCGATGAGGCCAAGCTGAATGAGGTAGGGCTCGATCACGTCTTCGATCGTGTCGCGGGGTTCCGAAAGGCCGGCGGCGAGCGTCTCCACACCGACCGGCCCGCCGCCGTAGAGGTCCGCGATCATCCCGAGATAGCGACGATCCATGGCGTCGAGCCCGAGGCTGTCGATTTCGAGCCGCGACAGCGCCCGGTCGGCCGCCTCGGCGGTGATCGAGTCCGACCCCGAAGCATGAGCGAAGTCGCGGACCCGCCGGAGCAGGCGCCCCGCGATCCGCGGCGTTCCACGCGACCGGCGGGCAATCTCGCGCGCGCCTTCAGCGGTGAGATCGGCGCCGAGCAGCCGCCCGGCCCGGCGAACGACAGCCTCGAGCTCTTCCACCGTGTAGAAGTTGAGGCGGACAGGGATCCCGAACCGGTCCCTCAGCGGGGTGGTGAGAAGACCCTGCCTCGTCGTCGCTCCGATCAGCGTGAATCGCGGGAGTTCGATCCTCACGGAGCGTGCCGAGGGTCCCTCGCCGATCATGAGGTCGAGCGCGCGGTCTTCCATCGCCGGATAGAGCACTTCCTCGACCGCGGGATTGAGGCGATGGATCTCGTCGATGAAGAGGACATCCCCGTCTTCGAGGTTGGTGAGAAGCGCTGCGAGGTCGCCCGACTTGGCGATGACCGGGCCCGAGGTCGCGCGGAAGCCGACGCCCATCTCGCGTGCGAGAATCCCAGCGAGGGTCGTCTTGCCCAGTCCCGGCGGGCCATGGAGCAGCACGTGGTCGAGCGGCTCGTTGCGGCTCCTCGCCGCCTGGACGAAGACCCTGAGGTTCTCGCGGGCCGCCTGCTGGCCGATGAACTCGTCGAGGCTTTTCGGGCGAAGCGCCGCGTCAGCGTCCTCGCTCGTCCGCTCTGGGGTCGTGATACGGGCCGGGTCCGTCGCCATCTCACCGTTGATTCGCAGATGGATGGTCCTACGACAAGCGTCGGGAACCTGCTCCAGAAGGTTGTTGGGGGGATGAGACATGCAAGTCGACCGGCGAACCGTCCTTGGAACGATCGTGGGAGCCGCATTTGCCGGCCCGGCGCTCGCGAAGAGCGCGGCTGCGCCATCCTGGTATTCGAAAGCGATCGTCATCGATGGCCTCGGCGGAATCAACGATCCCTACGGCGCTGAAGATGACCTGAGGTTGAGCGATCGCGCCTGGGCCGAGATGCGAAAGACCGGCCTCACCGCGTTTCGGGACACCATCGTTCCCGTCGGCAACCAGGTCGACGCGTGGGAACAGTTCCAGAAGATCCTTGCCGGTTACCACGATTATTTTCGCGCCAATCCCGAGCGCCTGCGGCTGGTCGAGAAAGCCGCTGACATCGCCGCTTGCAAGCGCGATGGGCGGCTGGGCGTCATTCTTGGCACCCAGGACACGGCAATGGTCGGGGCCGCCCTCGACCGCATCGGGGAGATGAAGAAGGGGGGCATTCGCGCCGTCCAGCTCACTTACAACCTTGCGAACCTGAGCGGCGACGGCTCGATCGAACCGCGCAATTCCGGCCTTACCAATCTTGGCAGGGACACCATCCGGCGGATCGAATCCGAGAAGCTCCTCCTCGACCTCGCCCACGGCGGAGCCCGGACAATCGAGGAAGCGACGGCTTTCGCGAGCCGGCCGCTGACGATCAGCCATAGCGGGGCGAGGGCGCTCTACGACCATCCGCGCAACGTCTCGGATTCTGCCATCAAGGCCGTCGCCGACAAGGGCGGAGTCGTCGGGGTCTATTTCATGCCGTACCTTGCGGCGAACATGCATCCGGCGGGCGCTACGCTGCTCGACCATATCGACCATGTCGCGAACGTCGCAGGCGAGGACCATGTCTCGATCGGGACCGACGGCGGGGTCCTTCCGCTCGTGATCGACGCGAGAGCGCGCGAGGATGCGAGACGGGATTACGAGCAGCGGAAGGCCGCGGGCATCGCCGCTCCTGGCGAAGGGCCCGACGTGTTCACCGTCGTCGAGGATTATAATTCGATCGACAAGCTGGAGCGATTGTCCGTCGACCTCATGAAACGCGGCTGGTCCACTGCCCGCCTCGAAAAGCTGCTTGGTGCCAACCTCATGCGGCTCTACGCCGAGGTGTGGGGCGGCTAGCCTGCGCGGCCGCCCCCCTTCCTCGAATCAGTAGAATGCACCGTAGATCACGTCGACGATTCGGCCGTTGCGCCTGTTCACGAGCAGGAGGTCGGGACCGTAACGCACCCAGACATAGCCCGGGGGCGGAGCGCCGAGCCCCAGCAGGGTATAGTTGGGGAAATAATAGACGCTGGAGAGGAACAGCCGGGGAAGGATCGCTCCAACGACCCAGCGGCGGTAGTGGTGGCCGCGCGGATAGTGGTAGGAACCGACCTTGACCCTGCGGAACGTCGAGGGGCGATGGCCGATCCGGTAGGTTCCGTAAGACCTCTTATGCCGGTTGTCGTACCGGTGATTGTCCTTTCGGTCGTTGTCCCGCCGGTGATTGTCATACCGGCTGCTGTCGTTCCGGTGATGCTGCGCCGTCGCGACTCCTGGCGCGATCATCGCGATCGCCGCCACTGCACAAAGTAGGCGAACCATCGCCTTGTCTCCTTCAGGTTCAAGGGAGAGAGTACACGCGCCTTGCGCGTGATTTGTTCCAACAGCGGGGCGGCCGCTCAGCTAGAAGGAGTGCTCAACGCCTTCGCCCGTGATCTCGACCCAGTCGTGCTTTCGTTCCTCCCACACCGAAAAGTCCGGCCGAACGAAATAGGGGTCGTCGAACGCTCCCAGCGGAATCGCCACCAGGTCGTCGAACTTGCCGTCGACCTCGTAATGGACGTCGGACCCGCAATCGGGACAGAAGTGGAAGGTCGCCCGATTGCCGCTGTCGGCGAGAAGCGACCAGCTGTTCGATCGTCCTTCGATCTTCACTTGCGCCGAGGGCCAGCGGCCCTGGACGGCGAAGGCGCTGCCCGAACGCTTCTTGCAGTTGAGGCAATGGCAGGCGGAGACCCGCACCGGGTCCCCGGTGACCACGGCCCTCAGCTGGCCGCACCGGCACGAGGCGGTCCGCTCGGTCACTTCGCCGCCTTTCTCAGGGCGAGCCGCACCAGCGCATCGAGCGAAGCGTCGGCTCCGAGCTCGTCCTGCGCGGCATTGACCGCCGCGCTCGCCTCGGCCGGCTTGAAGCCGAGGTTGGCAAGGGCCGAGAGCGCGTCGGCCGCCGCTCCCGCACGCGGCGGCGGGGCGGCCGCGGCAAGGCCTTCGACCCCGAGCTTGCCGCGCAGCTCGTTGGCGATCCGGGCGGCGAGCTTGGGTCCGACCCCGTTCGCCCGGCCGATCATCGCCTTGTCGTCCTGGCCGACCGCCCGAGCGAGCTCGTCCGGGGAGAGCGCGGAAAGGATCGCGAGCGCGAGCTTCCCACCGACGCCCTGGATCGAGGTGAGGGCTCGGAAGGCGTCGCGTTCTCCTTGCGAGCCGAAGCCGAACAGAGTCCAGGCATCCTCCCTGACCTGCAGCTCGGTGAGGATCATGACCTCGCCTCCAGCGGGGCCGATCGACTGAAGCGTCTTTGCGCTGAGGTGCACGAGATATCCCACTCCGCCGACATCGATCACCGCGCTGTCGGCGGAAGTTTCAGAAAGGATACCGGAGAGGCGCGCGATCATCAGCGCCAAGGCTTAAGCGATGCGGCGGCTCGTCGCCAGATGATGCGCGTGGGTGATTGCGACGGCGAGCGCATCGGCGGCATCCGGGCCGGCGACCTTCACCCCCGGGAGCAGACGGCCGACCATCGCGTGAACCTGCGCCTTGTCGGCGTTTCCGACGCCGACGACGGCCTTCTTCACGAGCCGCGCGGCATATTCGCCGACATCGAGGTTCGAGCGCGCGGCGATCATGATGACCACCCCTCGCGCCTGTCCGAGCTTCAGTGTCGATTGCGGGTTCTTGTTGACGAAGACTTCCTCGACCGCGGCGCTTAGCGGGCGCTGCTCGGCGATGATCGATTCGAGCTGATCGGCAAGATCCGCGAGCCGGCTGGCGAGCGGAGCGGAAGAATCGGTTCGGAGCTGGCCGTTCGCGACGTGAACGAGGCGATTGCCTTCAGCCTCGATCAGCCCCCAGCCCGTCGTTCCGAGGCCGGGATCGAGGCCGAGGATCCTCAGGCGAGCTTCTCCAGCTCCTCGTCCGGGATCTTCTCGTTGCCCCAGACGGTCTGGACGTCGTCGTCCTCCTCGAGGGCGTCGATCAGTTTCATGAGCAGTTGAGCGTCGTCCCCGCGCACCTCGACCTCGCTCGAGGGCCTCCACGCGAGCTTGGCGCCCTCGCCCTCGCCCAGCATCGGCTCCAGCGCGCGGGCGACCTCGTGGAGGTTCTCGATGCTGGTCCAGATGCGGTGTCCGTCATCGTCGCTCTCGACATCGTCAGCGCCCGCCTCGATCGCTGCTTCGAGCACCTTGTCGGAATCGCCCGCCGACGGCGGATATTCGATGAGCCCGAGGCGCTCGAAACCGTGGCTGACGCTGCCCGAGGCGCCGAGGTTGCCGCCGTTCTTCGAGAAGATGGTTCGAACGTTCGTCGCGGTGCGGTTGCGATTGTCGGTCAGCGCCTCGACGATGATCGCGACTCCGCCCGGGCCGAAGCCCTCGTAGCGGATCTCCTCGTAATTCTCGGCGTCCGAGCCCGACGCCTTGTCGATCGAGCGCTGGATATTGTCCTTGGGCATCGACTGCGCGCGAGCCGCGATGATCGCGGCCCTGAGGCGCGCATTCGCGTCGGGGTCGGGCAGCCCCATCTTTGCCGCGACCGTGATCTCGCGCGACAGCTTGGAGAAGAGGGCGGAGCGCTTCTTATCCTGCGCCCCCTTCCGGTACATGATGTTCTTGAACTTGGAATGACCTGCCATGGTCCTGTCTTTACTGTAGCCCGAGGGCTTGGCGATAGGTGTCGAGGATCGCGTCCTGCTCCTGCCTCGTGTGCGTTTCCATCTTCCTCAGCCGGACGACCATCCGCATGATCTTCGGGTCGTAGCCGTTGGCCTTCGCCTCGGCGTAGACATCGCGGATATCGTCCGAGATCCCCTTCTTCTCTTCTTCCAGTCGCTCGATTCGCTCGATGAACAGGCGCAGCTGATCGGCCGCGACGGTACCCTCCGCCATTCTTGCTATTCTCCGCTTTTCCAAGTGTGAGACGCGGCTCTAGCGGGTTGAACGGTCTTATCAAGCGGCTAAGGCGTTCCGCGTGACCGAGACTCTCCCACCCCGCTCCCGAAAGGTGAAGATCCTCGCAACGCTCGGCCCGGCGTCGAGCGATGCGAAGACGATCCGAAAGCTGATGCTGGCCGGCGCAGACGCTTTCCGAATCAACATGAGCCACGGCGACCAGAAGACGAAGGCCAAGCTCGTCGAGCATATCCGGGCGCTCGAAAAGGAATTCCACCGTCCGACGACGATCCTGTTCGACCTCCAGGGGCCAAAGCTGAGGGTCGGCCATTTCAAGGGCGGGCGGACGGTGCTCGAAAAGGGCAAGCGCTTCATCTTCGACCGCGATCCGAAGGCGGGTGACAACAGCCGGGTCCAGCTCCCGCACGCTGAATTGTTCGAGGCGGTGAAGCCCGGGACCAACATCCTGATCGACGACGGGCGAGTGCGCCTGAACGTGCTCGAGGCGGACGATGACCGGATCGTCTCCGAGGTGAAGGTCGGAGGGCCGGTTTCGGACAACAAGGGCGTCAATGTGCCCGACGTCGTGGTCCCGATCCCCGCGCTGACCGACAAGGACCGCGACGACCTCCAGTTCGCGCTCGACCAGCGCACCGACTGGATCGCCTTGTCCTTCGTCCAGCGGCCCGAGGACGTCGCCGAGGCGCGCTCGCTGATCGGCGAGCGGGCCGCCCTTCTCGCCAAGATCGAGAAACCGGCGGCGATCGACCGACTGAACGACATCATCGCGCTCAGCGACGCGGTGATGGTTGCCCGCGGGGACCTCGGTGTCGAGCTTCCGCCCGAGGACGTGCCGCCCTTGCAGAACAAGATCGTCGCCTGCGCACGTCAGTTCGGAAAGCCGGTCGTCGTCGCGACCCAGATGCTCGAATCGATGGTGACTTCGCCGACCCCGACCCGGGCCGAGGTGAGCGACGTCGCGACCGCCATCTACGACGGCGCCGACGCCGTCATGCTTTCAGCCGAGAGCGCGACCGGCCAATATCCGATCGAGGCCGTCAGGATGATGGACCGGATCGCGAACAGCGTGGAGCGCGACCCCTCCTACCAGGCGCGGATCCATTTCACCCAGACGAGGCTCGAGCCGACGACCGCGGACGCGCTCGCGGGCTCGGCCCGCCAGATCGCCCAGACCGTCTCGGCGACGGCGATGGTCTGCTACTCCAGCTCGGGTGCGACGGCCCGGCGGATCGCGCGCGAGCGTCCGCCGGTTCCGCTTCTGGCGATGAGCGCGTCGCTCCATACCTCGCGAAGGCTCGGCCTCCTGTGGGGCGCGCACGCGGTCCACACGCGCGACGTCTCGAGCTTCGAGGAGATGGTGGAGAAGGGCAAGAGGATGGCGCTCCGCCACCAGATCGCCAAGGGCGGCGACCGGATCGTGCTGATGGCGGGGATTCCCTTCGGTACCGCGGGGTCGACGAACGTTCTTCACGTCGTCCGGCTCATCGGGGACGAGCTCGACCGCTATCATTCGAGCGGCGGTTCAGCGGGGCAGTAGGGCGGGGATCTCGCCTGCGATCTCGCGCGCGAGAAAGCCGATCGGACCGACCTTTTTCGCGAGCCGCGCGCCGGCCTCGCCGTGAAGCCAGACCGACCACAGCAGGGCATTGAGGGGCTCCGCACCGCGGGCGAGAAGGCCACCGACAATGCCGGCAAGGACGTCACCGCTTCCCGACACCCCGAGGCCCGGAGCGCCCCCGTCATAGGTCCAGCAGCTGCCGTCCGGAGTGACGACGTGGCTGGTCACTCCCTTGACCAGCACCACCGAGGAATGGAGCCTTGCCGCTTCAAGGCCCGATTGAACCGGCTCGCGTTCGACTGCGCCGGGGTCGGAATCGATGAGCGAGGCGAGCTCGTCCGCGTTCGGGAGGAGAACGGGCATGGAGGCGTGCTGGTGCTTCCGGGCTGAAGCGGGCTCGAGGCTGTGAAGGAGCGCGACATCGAGCGCGAGCCTCGAGCCGCTTTCAATGAGCATGTTCGCGATCCTCGTGCAGGCATCCGAGGTCCTGACGCCCGGCCCGGCAACGACTGCGTCGACCTTTCGGGCGAGATCTCCGATCGCTTCAACTTCCGAGGCCGCGAAACCGCCGTCATCGGCTTCCGCGAGGCCGATCACCATGGCCTCGGGCATCGCCAGCCCAAGCGCGGGCGCAGCGCTTTCGACCGTCGCGATCCTCAGCTTCCCGGCGCCGGCGCGCATCGCCGCCAGGGCCGTCAGAAGCGCCGCACCGGGAACGGCGCGGCTGCCGGCGAGGACGAGGATCCGACCCTTGGTCTCCTTGTCCCCGTCGACGATCGGAGGAAGGGGATGGTCTTCGAGGACGGAGATATCGAGCGCGGCCGATCTCATCGCGTTCCCGTGACCGCGTCCTTTGCGGACGTCTTGGGCGCACCCTCGGCCTCGAGCGGAATGCCATAGTTCCAGAGGTGGAGCTCGGGGATGCAAAGGCCGTGTGGATCGGGCTCGAAGCGATATTCGGCGATCCCGCAATTGAGCACTTCGGCCTGCCGGTCGATGTCGAGGATCGCGGCCTCGTCGAGGCCTTCGAGGATGTAGCGGAAGCAGAGCACCACGACCTGGTGGCAGACGATGAGGACTCGCCGGTCGCAATAGTGAAGGTTGATGGTGTTCAGCATCGAGCGGAGCCGAAGGATGACGTCCGCCCAGCTCTCGCCTCCAGGCGGCCGGTGGTAGAATTTGCCGAGGCGCTTTCGGTGTGCCGCTTCCTCGGGGAACCGGTGCCGGATTCCGGCGGTGGTCAGCCGGTCGAAGATCCCGAACTCGCGTTCGCGCAGGCGCTCGTCGACGAGAGTCTGGGCGGGTCCGCCGGAAAGGGCTCCTTCGCGACAGATGATCTCGGCAGTCTGCTTGGCGCGCACGTAAGGCGAGGAGAGGATGAGCTCGGGCCGGTCCTTGCGTGGGAGGGCGGCGAACCATCGGCCTGCGGCCTCTGCCTGCTTCTTCCCGAGAGCCGACAACGGCACGTCGACATCGCGCACGTCGATGTCGATCTCGTGGCTTCCCGATTCGTCCGCGGCATCGCGAGCGACATTGCCTTCGCTTTGGCCATGGCGGAGCAGCCACAGCCGTTCAGGCCAGTTCTGTCGCATCGGCCGCACCTCCTCGCCGCTCAAAGCATGAGCGTCAGGATTGTGCCAGTGCCGGGTCTATTCGGCCGCAACCGCCGTCGGCTGCGGCCGCTGCCGTTTTCGCTTGTCGGAAATCCTCCGGAACGTCGCCAGCGCCTGGCCGACGATCTGGTCCATGTTGTAATATCTGTAGGTCGCGAGCCGGCCGACGAACGTCACGCCCTCGGTCGCATCGGCGAGGGCCTCGTAGCGCTTGTAGAGCGCCTGGTTCTCCGCGCGGGGGATCGGATAATAGGGATCGCCCGTGGCTGAGGGATATTCGTAGGTGATCGTCGTCACCGGCGCGTCCTGGCCGGTCAGGTGCTTGTACTCGCTGATCCTCGTGTAGGGGACGTCCGGCGAGGGATAGTTCACGACCGCGACGCCCTGGTGCCACTCCTCGTTGAGCGTCTGGTGGTCGAACTTCAGCGAGCGGTAGGGGAGCTTGCCGAAGCGGAAGTCGAAATATTCGTCGACCGGGCCCGTAAAGATGATGTGGTCGGCGATCTCGTGGGCCTCGCCCTTCAACTCGGCGAAGTCGACACCGGTCCGGACCTCGATCAGCGGGTGGTCGAGCATCTTCTCGAACATCGCCGTGTAGCCGTTGAGCGGCATCGCCTGGTAGGTGTCGCCGAAATAGCGGTCGTCGGTGTTGGTCCGGGTCGGGATCCTCGAGGTCACCTGCTTGTCGAGCTCGCTCGGGTCGAGCCCCCACTGCTTCCTCGTGTAGCCGCGGAAGAAGAGCTCGTAGAGCTCGCGGCCGACGGCATTGATGACGACGTCCTCGGATGTCTCGATGTTTTCGACAGGCTCGGCCCTCGAGGCGAGATAGTCGGCGGCTTCCTCGTCGGTTCGAAGGTTGAGCCCGAAGAGCTCGTTCAGGGTCGTGCGGTTGATCGGGATCGGAACTAGCTTGTCGCGGACCATCGCCCGGACCCGGTGCTCGTACGGCCGCCACTTCGTGAATTGCGAAAGATAGTTCCACACCTGCTCGCTGTTGGTGTGGAAGATGTGGGGCCCGTATTTGTGGTAGAGGATTCCGGCCTCGTTGGGCTCGTCATAGGCATTGCCGCCGATATGCGGCCGCCGGTCGATGATGAGCACCCTTGCGCCATGCTGCGATGCGAGGCGCTCGGCGAGAACGGAGCCGGCAAAGCCGGCCCCGACGATCAGATAATCGTACTTGCCGCCGTTCGCGGCCCTTGGGAGCGCACTCATTCCGCAGCTACCAGAAGCGCCGGCGATGTTGCTCCCGTACGGGTGCCGAGCACGTCGGCGATGAGGCCCGCCATTCGCGCCTGGGTCGTGTCCCAGCTCGAGGCGGAAAGCATGAGATCGGCCTCGGCAAGCCAGCCGCTCTCGGGATTCCTCGAAAGCTCGATGGCTTCGTCGCAGGCCGCGACGAACTCGTCGGCGGTGGCGGCGATCCTGACGCCATCCAAGTGCCCATAATGGCGAACGACGTCCTTCACCGGGGTGGAGACGACGGGCTTGCCGCCGGCGAGATATTCCGGGGTCTTCGTCGGTGAGATGAACTGCGTCGATTCGTTCATCGCGAACGGCATGAGTGCGACGTCCCAGCCCGAGAGGTAGGCCGGCAGCTCGGCGTAGGTCTTGCCGCCGAGATAATGGATGTTGGGCCGCTTGGGCAGCTCCTCTTCGCTGATCTTCACGACAGGTCCGACCATCACGAACGACCAGTCGGGCCGCATTTGCGCGACCTTTGCGAGGAGCTCCGTGTCGAAGCGCTCGTCGATGACTCCGTAAAAGCCTAGCCGCGGTCGCGGCAGGTCTTCCTGGTCGGTGGGGTCGAACAGCTTCGAGCGGGCCTTCGCGAAATGCGCGCGGTCGACCGAGGAGGCGAAGCAGTGGACGTTGTGGTGGCGGTCCTTCTTCGCTTCGTAGAGGCTCGAACCGCCGGTGAAGACCACGTCGGCGCGCTCGATCAGCTCCTTCTCGAGGTCGAGCAGCTTCTCGGGCGCGAACTTGAACTTGGAAAGCTCGTCCATCGCGTCGAACACGAGCGCGTCGGGCTCGATGTGCCTCGAGAAGGGCAGCATCATGGGGGTGTAGTACCAGGCGACGATGGGGCCGTTGAGGGAAGCGAGGTGCGCATCGAGGAGGCGCTTCAAGGTCGCTTCGCGGGCGTCGTCGGGGATTCCCTTGGGAAGGTGCGGAACGACGACACGCACGTTCTCGGCATCACTCGCCTCGCGCACCTGCAGGAACGCGGTCTCGTTCTCGGCGACCTCGACCGGCTCCTCCCAGTAGATGACGGTCATCTCCCGGGCAAAGCGGCTCATGAGGTGCTGCGGACGCTGGAACACGAAATTCCATCGCAGGTGCGAAAAACAGATCAATGTTGTGGGTTCGGAGTCCGGCGCCGCGTGCTCGGCTTCAAACTCCACTGGCACCCCGACGCGAGTCAGCATTTCTTGTTAATCCTCCGTATTTTGGGTTGGCCCTTTTGTTGTTGAACGGGCCGGGAGGCGTTGCGGTTCCGTAACTTGGATTAATGTTAGCGCTAAAATCTTTCCTGTTGTGCAGTGCAGCATCGACGGCTCGATGGCGGGGTGCGCCAGGCCGTTCTGAATCAGGAACATTACGCTTCCGAAACGGTAGTCGCGGTTGACCGCGGACGAGCGAGCGTGAAAGAGCCGGCGGCAAGGAGAGAGGCCTTGGCGACCACGATCGAGGAGCTTGAGAAAAGGCGCGAGCTGGCGCGCATCGGCGGCGGCGCGAAGCGCATCGAGGCCCAGCACCAGAAGGGACGTTTGACCGCTCGCGAACGGCTCTCGGTGCTGCTCGATCCCGGGAGCTTCGAGGAATATGACATGTTCGTCGAGCACAATGCGACGGACTTCGGGATGGCCGATCAGAAGATCCCCGGGGACGGCGTCGTCACCGGCTCGGGGACGATCCACGGGCGCCTCGTCTATGTCTTCGCCCAGGACTTCACCGTGTTCGGCGGCTCGCTATCCGAGCGCCACGCCCAGAAGATCTGCAAGATCATGGACATGGCAATGAAGGTCGGTGCGCCGGTCATCGGCCTCAACGATTCTGGCGGAGCGCGAATCCAGGAAGGCGTTGCGAGCCTTGCCGGTTACGCCGAGGTGTTCCAGCGCAACGTCCTTGCCTCTGGCGTCATCCCTCAGGTCAGCCTCATCATGGGACCGTGCGCCGGGGGCGCGGTCTATTCGCCGGCGATGACCGACTTCATCTTCATGGTGAAGGACAGCTCCTACATGTTCGTCACCGGTCCCGACGTCGTGAAGACCGTCACCAACGAGATCGTGACCCAGGAGGAGCTGGGCGGTGCGATCACGCACACGACCAAGTCGGGTGTCGCCGACGTCGCCTTCGAGAACGACATCGACGCGCTTCTCGCGACGCGCGAGTTCGTCGACTTCCTGCCCTTGTCGAACCGCCACGATCTTCCCGAGAGGCCTTCGGAAGATCCGATCGACCGGGTGGAGGAGAGCCTCGACACGCTCGTCCCGCCAAGCGCGAGCACGCCCTACGACATGCACGAGCTCATCCGGAAGGTCGCGGACGAGGGCGACTTCTTCGAGCTTCAGCCGGCGCACGCGGCGAACATCATCATCGGCTTCTGCCGAATCGAGGGCAGGACCGTCGGGATCGTCGCCAACCAGCCGATGGTGCTGGCCGGAGTCCTCGACATCAACTCGTCGAAAAAGGCGGCCCGGTTCGTGCGCTTCTGCGACGCCTTCGACATTCCGATCCTGACCTTCGTCGACGTTCCCGGCTTCCTTCCGGGGGTCGGGCAGGAGCATCACGGGATCATCAAGCACGGTGCGAAGCTCCTGTTCGCCTATGCCGAGGCGACCGTTCCGAAGATCACCGTGATCACGCGCAAGGCCTATGGCGGCGCCTATGACGTCATGGCCTCCAAGCACCTTCGCGGCGATTTGAACTACGCCTGGCCGACAGCGGAGATCGCGGTGATGGGCGCCAAGGGGGCTGTCGAGATCATCTTCCGGAAGGACGCCGGAAACGCGGAGGAGATCGCCAAGCGCACTGCCGAATATGAGGAGCGGTTCGCAAATCCCTTCGTGGCGGCGAGCAAGGGCTTCATCGACGAGGTGATCATGCCGCATTCGACGAGGCGTCGAGTTGCGATGGGCTTAAGGAAGCTCAGGAACAAGCAGCTCGAGAATCCCTGGAAGAAGCACGACAACATCCCGTTGTGAATTTCAGGAGCGGGACGAGAAGGCAAATGAGCACCTACACCGCGACGATCCGCTGGAGGCGAACCGGCGAAGGCGATTTCACCAAAGGGCAATATAGCCGGGCGCACAGCTGGGAGTTCGATGGCGGAGTGACCGTTCCCGCGAGCCCAAGCCCCCATGTCGTCCCGCAGCCGTGGAGCGATCTAAGCGCCGTCGACCCCGAAGAGGCGTTCGTCGCCTCGCTCGCCTCGTGCCACATGCTCTTCTTCGTCGACTTCGCGAGGCGCGACGGCTTCATTCTCGACGGCTATGTCGACGAGGCCGAAGGCGTTCTCGAGAAGCGCGCCGACGGCAGGATCGCCATGACCAGGGTCATCCTTCACCCGCGCGTGACCTGGGGCGCCGCCAGGCCGGACGACGCCGCGATCGATCACCTCCATCATCGAGCCCATGAAGCCTGCTTCATCGCCAACAGCGTGACCACCGAGGTTCGAATCGAACCGGCCTGAGGTTTTTTTTCGCGAAATCGCGGGCTTAGCCGCAACTTATAAACCTTGGTTTATTGCAACTTTCGTGAATGCGGATGTAACGGTCGCGCGCACGACTCGCCCCGCGCAACAGGGGAGGCCGACATGAAGAAAGTTGTCATCGCGTTCCTTCTGCTCTCCGGCGCTTCGGTTGCAGCGGGCAAACCGAAGGCCGCGGCGCCGAGCTCGGCTGCCGTTCCGGAGAAGCCCACCGCCGCCGCCTTTCACGCCGCCTTCGGCAAGGGCGACGCCGTCATCCTCAAGAAGCAGGGCCAGCTGAAGGAGGACGTGAAATATACTCCCGGCAACCTGGTCGAGACCCCTTTCGGGCCGGTGCTGCTCAGCCCGGGCGAGGTCCAGAATGCCTCCCACGTCAATTCGGGCAAGCTCGCGATCGTCTATCTCAAGCACTCCGATAAAGGGTTCGAAGTCGTGAAGAAGTTCGTGCCAGCGACGGAGACGGGCTCCTTCGGGAAGATCGTCGACTGGAGCGTCAGCAAGAGCTTCGGCGAGAATCCGGTCGTGAGCGTCAACGGCGCCGGCAACTGGCAGGGCTACCAGTGCAGCACGACGACGCTCGTCGAGCTGACTCCGCAGGGGCCCAAGGAGCTGGTCACGGTCCCGCTGACCTACGACGATTCCGGAGCCGCCGCCGGCAAGAAGGCGACGCAGATCACCGGCAGCATCGACAATATCCAGCCCGGCAAGTCGTTCGACGTCGCCTACATCGGCTTCGGGCTGAAGGACTTCACCGACCGCTATGTCTTCAGGGACGGCGCCTACGTCCTCGCCTCGGGTGGGAAGAGCCGGATGCAGACCTGCTGACGAGCTTGTTTCAGAGCCGGTTTTCGTGAAGTGCAGCGCTCAACTCCCCGAGGAGGAATTGAGCAATGAACCTTGGTCGCCTGAACCATGTCGGCGTGGCGACGCCCTCGATCGAGCAGAGCCTCGAACTCTACCGGACCATGTTCGGAGCCGAGCCCAATGGCGAGCCCTTCGACCTCCCCGCGCAGGGCGTTCGGGTCTGCTTCGTCGATACGCCCAACAGCCAGATCGAATTGATCGAACCCCTTGGCGAAACGTCACCCATCGCGAAGTTCCTCGAGAAGAACCCTTCCGGGGGGCAGCACCACGTCTGTTTCGAGGCGGCGGACATCGAGGAGGCGCGCAGCTGGTTCGAAGGCAAGGGCGCAAGGATCCTCGGTCCGACGCGCACCGGAGCGCACGGGACGCCCGTCTTCTTCATCCACCCCAGGGACATGGGCGGAGTCCTCACCGAGATCATGGAAACCCCCAGGTCCGCTCACTGATTGGATTTGGGCCGGGCAGGCGCTAAGCCCGCGCCCCGTGACCGAAAAGCCATCAAAGTCCGACTGGAAAGCGCTCGCCGAGAAGGAGTCCCGCGGGAAGGACCTTACGCGCGCGACATTCGAGGGCATCACTCTGAAGACCGTCTACGGCCCCGACGACGACGTTGGGATCGACAGTGGCTTCCCCGGTCTCCCGCCGTTCACGCGCGGGCCCTACGCGACAATGTACGCCGGGCGGCCCTGGACGATCCGCCAATATGCGGGCTTCTCGACCGCGGAGGAATCGAACGCCTTCTACCGGCGCAATCTCGCTGCCGGGCAGAAGGGGCTCTCGGTCGCCTTCGACCTTGCCACCCACCGGGGCTACGACAGCGACAACCCGAGGGTCGCGGGCGACGTCGGGATGGCGGGAGTGGCGATCGACACGGTCGAGGACATGAAGCTCCTGTTCGACGGAATCCCGCTTGGCGAGATGTCGGTCAGCATGACCATGAACGGAGCGGTGCTCCCGGTCATGGCGTTCTTCATCGTCGCGGGCGAGGAGCAGGGTGTCCCGCACTCCAGCCTCACCGGAACCATCCAGAACGATATCCTGAAGGAGTTCGCGGTCCGGAACACCTACATCTACCCGCCCGAACCCTCGATGCGGATCGTCTCGGACATCATCGCCTTTTGCGCGGCCGAGATGCCGAGGTTCAACTCGATCTCGATCTCGGGCTATCACATGCACGAGGCTGGTGCGACGGCGGTCCAGGAGCTCGCCTACACGCTTGCCGACGGCATGGAATATGTCCGCTGCGCAATGGCGGACGGGCTCGACATCGACGATTTCGCGCCGCGCCTCAGCTTCTTCTTCGGGATCGGCATGAACCTCTTCATGGAGGTCGCCAAACTAAGGGCCGCGCGAACACTCTGGCACCGGATCATGACCGATCTCGGCGCGAGGAACGACAATTCGAAGCGCCTTCGAACGCACTGCCAGACCTCCGGCGTGAGCCTCACCGAGCAGGATCCCTACAACAACATCGTCCGCACCACGATCGAGGCCTTGGCCGCGGTGCTCGGCGGCACGCAGTCGCTCCACACTAACTCCTTCGACGAGGCGCTGGCGCTGCCGACGCCGTTCTCGATGGCGATCGCCCGCAACACCCAGCTCATCCTGGCCGAAGAGAGCGGCATCACCCATGTCGTCGACCCGCTCGGCGGCAGCTATTACGTCGAGAGCCTGACGCACGCGATCGCCGGCGAGGCGATGAAGCTGATCGACGAG
>DASZYL010000188.1:0-11774 GCA_035545385.1 Sphingomicrobium sp.
TCGAGGCTTCGTTCCCGGGCTCGTAGCCGATCCTCGAGCATGAGGAACCGACAGCAAAGTCGGGGCAGACGGAAGGGAGCCCGCAATAGTCGAACTGGGCAAGCTTGAGGCTCGAGTCGGCGAGATATTCGGCGCCCGCGACCGGCGAATAGGCCGCGATCCCGATCTTCGCGTGCTTCACATACGCAAGCGTGCTCTCGAACGGCATCTCGTCGTGGATATGAACGTTGGGGGGAGCTTCGAAACGCGATCCGCAGCCGATCACGTGGAATTCGAGCTCCGGGAAATTGGCTGCCGCGAGCTGGAAGACCGAGGCGTCGAACAGCATCGACCCGACCGAGACGGCGACCTTCTTCCCCTTCGCGTAGGGGCTCGGGCCGACCTTGGAAAAGTCGCCTGAGTTGATCCCGAAGCCCGCCTTGAACATGCGCCCCGCGCCGTTCGGGAAATCGTCGCTGAGCTGCTCCGAGCGGAGACTGAAATGGTCGATGAGGGCATCGTCCTCAACGAGCCTTTTCCGGACGAACGGGTGGGCGTTGATCGTCTCCAGCCGGTCGGCCGCATAATAGATGATCTTCGCCGAGGGGTTCGTCCTTCGGATGCGACGGATATAGATCGCGGCGGTCCCGGATTCGACGATGACATAATCGGCTTTGCGCACGAGCCCGTCGAACAGCGGGTTGCCGAGCTCTGCGTAGAAATCATAGGCCCTGCCGGTCATCCGCTCGAGGAACCCGAGGCGCGAGCTGAAGGGATGAACGAGGGTTCGCCACAACAGGCACTCGACCCCGTCCTTCTGCTCGATCCTGTTCGCCTTGTCCCAGAGGAACAGGCGGGAGTCGCTGGTCAGCTTCGAAAGAAGGCTGAAGCGGGTCGAGACGAACGCGACGTCGAAGCCCTTGCGGACGAGGCCATCGGCGATCTGGTGGATGCTCGCGCGCTTGGCGGTCCGATAGTCATGGTAGCCCGAGACGATGAGGACCCGCTGAGACGCTCCTTGCGAGCAACTCGTCCGGGCGCGGATTTCGTTCGCGGCGCGAGGCGAGGGCCTGGGCGCGCGACGAGGCGCTGTCCCGTTGCGGGACAGGGGTGCCGGCGCCCCCTCGGACGCTCCTCCAGCCGCACCAGGGGTACCGACGCCAATCGCCAGTTGCGCACTCCGCGTAAATAGGGAAAAGTTCACTTCATGTTATATAACAAAAAGTTGATAGCGGAACATCCCTTCGAGCGAGCCCGGTCCCGCCCGCTTCGAAGCGTGCTTCGGAGAGCCTGATCGTGACTGGCGAGCCGATGACGATGGGGCAGGGCCTGCGCTGGATCGCCGTGGACTTCCTGTCCGCGCGGCGGTGGTGGCAGATCTTCGCCGTATTCTGCGTCATGCTCGCCGGCGGCGCCGCGGAGCTTTTCACGATTGCCGCGGTCGTTCCACTCCTTGCGGTGCTCGCGGGTTCCGGAGCCCCTGGGCACAGCCAGGTGACACAGATCCTCCAGGCAACCGGGCTCGATGTCTCTCGTCTCCCGCTTGCGGTTCTCGCCGCCATCTTCTGCGCTGGCGCGGTCGGGTCGGCCGTGATCCGGATCGTCCTCACCTGGTCGAGCCAGAAGCTGGTGTTCCGGATCGGCTACGACCTTAGCGTCACGCTCTACTCGCGGGTCCTCCACCAGCCCTATGACTTCCACGTCAAGCTGAACAGCAGCCGCATCATCTCGGACGTGACCGGGATCCAGCGGCTGCTCATGGGGATGATCCTGCCGTTGATGCAGGGCGTTTCCTCCTTCGTCATCAGCCTTTTCATCCTCGCCGGGTTGCTGCTGATCAATCCGCAGGCCGCCCTCATCGCCTTCGCCGGGATCGGCAGCATCTACGCGGTCGTGTCGCTGTGGGCCCGGCCCCGGCTGAGGAGGAACGGGACCTTCATCAAGTTGACCAGCCGCGCCCGGGTGAAGACGGTCCAGGAGGGCCTCGGCGGAATTCGCGACGTCCTTCTCGACAACACCCAGTCGCTCTACGTGAAGAAATTCTCGAAGATCGAGGGCCAGCTTCGCGACGCTCAGGCCGAGAACGCGCTGGTCGGCGCAACGCCGCGGTTCATCGTCGAGGCGCTCGGCATGGTGGTCATCGTCGGCCTCGCCCTGTTCCTCACCGGTGAGGGCTCGATCCAGACATCCCTGCCGGTGCTCGCCGCCCTTGCCCTCGGCGCCCAGAAGCTGCTCCCGCTTCTCCAGCAAACCTACAACGGCTGGACCAACATCAGCGGGAGCGAGGCGATCCTCCTCAGCGTCGTCGAGCTCCTGCAGCAGCCCGTCGCCGAGCGTTTCGACGAGGACCGGTCGGTTCCCGTCGAGTTCAACGAGGAGATCGGCGTCAGGGACCTCAGCTTCCACTATTCGCCGGGCTCCGCCAACGTCCTCAAGGCAATCGACATCACGATCCCCAAGGGCGCGTTCGTCGGCTTCGTCGGCGAAAGCGGGGCCGGGAAGAGCACGCTCGTCGACCTTCTCATGGGCTTCCTCAAGCCGACCGGGGGATCCATCCTGATCGACGGCGTTCCCCTGACCGAGGAGAACCTCCTATCCTGGCAGGGACAGATCGCGCACGTTCCGCAACATATCTTCCTCTCCGACGGGACGATCGTCGAGAATGTCGCCTTCGGCCTTCCCGCAAGGAAGGTCGACCTCGAACGGGTCGTCGAGGCGTGCCGGCGCGCGGAGCTGCATGATTTCGTCGCGAGCCTTCCAGCCGGTTACGAGACGTTCGTCGGCGAGCGGGGAGTCCGGCTTTCCGGCGGCCAGCGCCAGCGTCTCGGGCTCGCCCGAGCGCTCTACAAGAAGGCCTCGGTGCTCGTTCTCGACGAGGCGACGAGCGCGCTCGACGATGCCACGGAAGCGAGCGTCATCGATGCCGTCCACCGCCTCGGCGCAGAATATACGGTGATGATGATCGCTCACCGGGTGACGACCCTCCAGCGCTGCGACATCATCTACCGCCTCGCGAACGGCGAGGTCGTGCAACAGGGGACGTTCGAGGAGGTGCTCGGCGTCAGGCAGCTGCCGAACCTTCTTCGGCGGTCAGAACATGAGTCGCGCCGCTAGCCAACCGTCCGTTCGATCGCCGGATCGTGAGCTCGCCTCGGCGGCGCCGGGCGCGCGCGTGCTCGTCTATACGGCCGAGCTCCTCCCTTATTCGGAGACCTTCGTTCGCGATCATGTCGCGAGCCTCGCAGTCGGAAGCGCGATCCTCGTCGGAGCAAAGTGTGTCCCGGGGCTCGCGACCGACGAAATCGAGACCGCGCTTCTCCCCGACAGCCGCTGGGCGCGGCTGCGGCTCTGGCTCATGGGAGAGTCGCAGGAGCTCGACCGCCTCGTCAAAGAGCGCTCGATCACCCTCATCCATGCCCATTTCGCGGACGCGGGAGCCCGCCTTGCCCGATACGCGCGGCGGCGCGGCCTTCCGCTCATCGTCACGCTCCACGGCTCGGACGTCCTGAGGCGCCCCGGCTCATCGCCCCGCGACCTTCTGACGCGGGTCCTTTGGCGGCGGCTGATGCGCTCCGCCGAGCTGTTCCTACCCGTTTCGGACCATCTTGCAAGAAAGGCGGAGGAGCGGGGATTCCCCCGCGAGAAGCTGAGGCGGCACCATCTCGGGATCCCGATCTTTCGAGATCCGGGCCCAGCCCGGGACACCGACAGCCCGCCGACGATCCTTTTCATCGGACGGATCGTCGAGAAGAAGGGACTGACCTATCTTCTCGATGCCTGCCGGATCCTTGCAACAAGCGGGCACGACTTCCAGCTGAGGGTCATCGGTGAAGGCCCCCTTCTCGAGCAATGCCGCGAAAAGGCGAGGGTGATCGGCGAGCGTGTCGCTTTCCTCGGCAAAGTGCCCCCGGAGCGCGTGCGCGACGAACTCGCCAGCGCTCAGATCGTCTGCATGCCGAGCATCGAGGCGAGCGACGGCGACAACGAAGGCCTTCCGATCGTGTCGCTGGAAGCGCAGGCGGCATCGCGCCCGGTCGTCGCTTTCGACCAGGGCCCGGTCCCGGAATCGATCGAGGACGGCGTCACGGGCCTCCTTGCGAAGGACCGCTCCCCTGAGGATCTCGCTTCATGCCTCTCGCGGCTCCTCCACGATCCCGAGCTCTGCCGGCGCATGGGAGAAAAGGGCCGAGGCAACGTCGAAGCGAATTTCGACATCGAGCGACAGGCCCGGCTGCTCGAGGGAATTTACCAAGAGGTGCTTGCAAGGCGGCGAAAGTCGTGCGTTTCAATGGACGCTCGGGGGCAATCGAAGTGACATCGCGTACCATTGCTGTGATTCTTGCGGGCGGGATCGGCGAGCGCGGAGCGTTCTCGCGGCCCAAGCAACTGGTGAAGCTCGCCGGGCGACCGGTCATTGCCCATGCGCTGGAACGCTTCCAGACGCACGACGGAATCGACGAGATCTGCATCGTCACGAACGACCTTTGCCGAAGCGATATCGAGGAGCTTGTCAGCCGCGAGCAGCTGACCAAGGTGAAGCGCGTCCTTCTGGGCGGTTCCGAACGGTATGAATCCTCGCTCGCGGCAATCCGCGCCTACGAGGCCGACGCCCGGGAAGCCGAACTTCTGCTCCTCTTCCACGATGCGGTCCGTCCGCTCGTCAGCCATGGAGTGATCAGCGACGTCATCACCGCGCTCGAGCATTATGACGCGGTCGATGTCGCGATCGGCGTTGCCGACACGGTCATCCAGGCCAGTCCCAGGACCAACACGATCGAAGCGATCCCTGACCGGCGACTTCTTCGCCTCGGCCAGACTCCGCAGGGATTTGCATATGGGACGATCAGGCAAGCCTACGAGCGGGCGCTGAAGGACCCGCAGTTCACGACGACCGACGATTGCGGAGTGGTCGTCAAGTACATGCCGGAAACGAAGGTGTTCGTTGTCGAGGGGGATGCGTCCAACCTCAAGCTCACCTTCCAGACCGACCTCATGATCATCGACAAGTTCATGCAGAGCAACGCGGGGCGGCGGGTCAACGCGAACGCCGAGACTCTGCTGCTCTCGGGACTGCAGGGACGGCATCTTGCGATCGTTGGTGCGACGAGCGGCATCGGCCAGGCGATGGCGGAGCTCGCCGGGGCCTATGGAGCGAGCGTCAGCGCCGCGGGTCGCTCCACGGGGCTCGACATTGGCGATGGCGAGAAGGTCCAGCGCTGGCTGGAAGAGGCGCGCGACGAACGGGGGCCGATCGACGCGGTGGTCAATGCCGCTGCGGTCCTCGACCGCCAGCCCCTCATGTCGATGACTCTGGAGCAGATCAGGGCGAGCATCGAAACGAACTTCCTTGGCGCCGCCAATGTGGCCTGGGCCGCGCATCCCCACCTCGTGGAGACGAAGGGCCACCTCATGTTCTTCGCGTCGAGCAGCTATACCTATGGCCGCGCCCTTTATTCGACCTACAGCGCGTCCAAGGCCGCCGTCGTGAACCTGACGCAGGCGCTCGCCGACGAGTGGAGCGAGATCGGAATCCGCGTCAACTGCATCAACCCCGAACGCGCGCGGACACCGATGCGGGTGAGGGCCTTCGGGAACGAACCCGCCGAGACGCTGCTCGACGCCGAGGACGTGGCGCGGCGTGCCCTGTCGGTGCTGATCGGCAACACATCGGGGATCATCTACGACATCGTGAAGGTCTAAGAAGGCCCCCCGTGGACACCGCGCTTGCCAAGGCCTCGCGGATCGCCGCGAATCTCGTGGTTCGACCGCTCTCGGGCTATTCGAAGCGCAGGCGCAATCTCTGGCTGTTCGGTCACCAGGGCGGGGCCTTCGCCGGCAACTCTAAATTTCTCTATCTCTGGCTCGCCCGCCACCGGAGCGACATCGAGGCCGTCTGGATCACCCATCGGAAAGACGTCGCGGCGCACCTCGAGGCCCATCATCTTCCGGTTCGACTGCGCGGGACTCCAGGAGCCCTCGACGCGGCCCTCAAGGCGGCCGTCTATCTCTATTGCCACGGGCCTGAAGACGTGAGCGTCGCGCTCGGCGGCGGAGCCTTCCTCGTCAACCTCTGGCACGGGATCGGGCTCAAGGCGACGCACTTCGGTGACCCGAGGAGCAACGCATCCATCTATTCGGATCCCAACATCTCCTGGGCAAGGCGCACCCTCGGACTTGGATCGCGGCTCGACCCTGACCTTCTCATCGCGACGTCCGAGTTCACGTCGGCGCATTTCGCCGATCAGTTCCGCCTTCCCCTCGAGCGCTGTCCTCCTTGCGGATATCCGCGCCTCGATCCCGGTCTCGACCCCTTGCTCTCGAGCCTGGTCGAGGAGTTGGACGGAGACAAGGTCGCGGTTCTTCGGTCGGGTTCGCCCGACGAAGTCTACGTCTATGCGCCGACCTATCGTGACAGTGCCCGTGACTTCCTCGTCGAGGCCATTCCCGACCGTGGGCGCCTTTCCGCGATCCTCGAGCAGCGAAATGCGATCCTCTACCTGAAGCTTCATCCGCACACGAGCGTTCACGGCGACTGGTCGGACCGGCGGATCCGCCTGTGGCCCAAGGACGTGGACCTCTACAGCGCCTTTTCCGTAATTGACGGCTTGATCACCGACTATTCCTCGCTCCACTATGACTGGATCCATCATTCGGACCGTGGCGCGGTGCTCTACACGTTCGACAGGCAGGAATATGAGCGGCAGGACCGGAGCCTCCTTTATCCCTTCGACGAGAATGTCGCGGGCTGGCGCGCGGCAAGCTTCGATGAGCTGCTGGAACTGATGGGCAGCGGAAAGGCGCTCGAAAAGCACCCCGACGTCAGGGGCGTCCGAAAGAAGTTCTGGGGCGAATGGATCGGTCCCGCATCGCCGAGGATCGTCGCTGCGATAGAAGAACGGCTGTCCCGGTGAGGCAGGCCGGGGAGAAGCTGAGCAATTATCTCTCCTTCGGCTTCATCCCCGATGCGGAACTGGCATCCGACTATGTGAAAGAGCTCCTCGCTGGCCCGGCTCTTTCCGGAAGCGACGATCCAGCGGCGCTCCTCACCGACATCCTCGCCGACCTCACCAAAGACGCGCCCAATATCGTCATCCCGTTGAGTGGAGGAAGGGATTCAAGGGCGCTGCTTGGAGCGGCTCTCAGGGTCTTCGCCCCAAGCGACATCCACTGCATCACCTTCGGCTCCGATCGCTCGGCGGACGTCGAGGGGGCGAGGGTCGCCTGCGCGGGCGCGGGAGTCTCCCACGAGGTCATCGATCCCGACACCATCGAGTGGAAGCTCGACGAGCTCACCGCTGAAATGGGGCGCCGCCTCGGCGCCCGGCAGGGGACCCCGCCGATCGATGGCATGGTGGTCTTCGGCAGGCTCTCCGAACTCGTTCCACCCGAAGTTCCGGTGCTTTCGGGCTATCTTGGAATCATCGCCGTGGGGAAGCACCTGGGAGGTCACTCGAACGAGGAGGACGAGGCCGTGCTCGAGCGTTTCTTCAGGCAGAACCGCGCGATCCTCGACGAGCGTCCGCAACTTTTTCGTGACTTCCTCAGGGACCATGAGGGATTGCGCCGTCATTCGCCCGGCCTCGCCAAGTTCGATCTCCTTGACCTCGGCTTCCGGCAGCGCCTGCGCATCCGCTCGTCCGTCACCGGATCGTTCGCAAGACCGGTGCGCCCCTACGAAGACCGCCGCTGGATCGCCCACTGGTTCTCGCAGCCGCTGGAGGTGCGGATCAACTATCCGCGATACGACCATCTCCTCGCGAAAGCCTTCCCGCGCATCTTCGGTCCCCAGCCGCTGGCGGCGCGGATCCAGCGGTGGCGCGCCCGGCGCGTCGGGCGCGGCGTCTACCGTGGAGACCCGAGAAACAATGCGAGCATGGCCGCGGCGCTCGGGGACGCCTGCCGGTCCTTCGACAGCAGGGGTTACGGCCTCGGGGTTTCCGCGCAGGATGCCTTTGCCGCGATGATGAAGGAGCCGAGCCACGTCGCGTTCCGCAGGGTCCGCTGGTTCGCGACCGCCGAACTTATCGTCAGGACTCAGGAGATCGCTTCAGCGAGCTGAGCGGCGACCCAGGCGTTCCGGCGGCGAAGTGCGCGAAGCATTTGAGGCGTCGCGCCCCAACCTTGAGAGACCAGGAACCGATCAAGGCTTTCGAGGGTGAGATCGAGCTCGAGTCCAAGCTCGCTCGAAAGTCTTTCGAGCGCTCCCAGATAATCGTTCTTCGGCGGGGGAAAGGGATTCGGAGGGGTGAGGAGAGAGGGAAGGCCCGTCTTGAAGCCCTTGTGATAGACGCAATGGAAGGCAAGGCTCAGGAAATGTTCCGCGGTCCTCGGCACCTTGTAGATCCCGGCGTGGGCCGCCGCCGTTTCGAGGACCTGGATCGCCCTTTCGGGAGGCAGGTGAGGGACATTCGAATAAGCGGTGCCGGGACGTCCGCTGACGCTGTAGACGTCGCATTGGGCAGTGCCTTCAGCGGCATCGAGCACCTCGTCGACTTTGGCGATGTCATCGTCATGAACCAGGAGATCGAGATCTCCGCCGGGCGGAAGATCGGGAAGCCCCTCGTGCCAGCGGAGGACCACGTAGCGGACTTGGCGGCGGTTGAGCTCGAGGACCACGCCCTCAACGCCGAGGTTCGCAGGAATGTAGCGGGGGTTGCCGCGGGGCGGGCGGATGCGCCGCCCAAGTGCTCGTGCTCCACGTCTCGCCCAGCTTCGAGCGAGGTTCGCTCCTCGCTTCAATCGCTGAAGCCATGCCGGATCATGAAGGAAGCTTTCGAGCGACAGAAGCGTGATCGGGTACCATGCCTCCTCGTATGACTTGCTGAACGCGGGAACCCCGCGCGGCCGCCCGGTGTCGCCTTGGGGAACTCCAACAAGGCATAGGGCATCCTCGGGCCGGGTGCCGGGCGGGCACCGACGCCACAGCTCGAAGTCGATGACCTTGAGACCCTCGCTGGTCTCCATGACGTTTCCGGGCGCCCGGATGTCGATGGGGTCGAACCCTTGGGCGATGCAATCCCTGATGAAGCCCGAGAGGTGCCGGACGACACCGAGCGGCAGGGCCTTGGGTCTTCCTCCACCATGTTCGAGGTCGAGGTTCCGGCCGGGCCCGACAAAGTCCAGGATGATGTGATTGGCGCCTCTCGAGAGGAGTCTTGGAAGCTCGGGGCGTAGCGGCCCCATTCGCTCCAGGACCTCGATCTCCCTTTCCATGTAGGAGAGCGCGGAGGCTCGATAGGTCTTGCGGATCGCCATCTCGCCCTTGAACTCGATGAGTTCGACCTTGGCTCTTCGGCCTTCCCTCGTGAGGTCGCGGATTGCTCCAGCGGTTGCGAAATCGCCGCGCATCCTCTCCGCCTTCGCTCGGAGCCCCGCTTCCTCGCCGGCGAACAGGAGGGCGACCGCCTGCCATGCCTCGTCACTGTTGCAGGTGGACGCGAGCGGCTCGAGTCCACGGAACTCGGGAGGGAGAGCCCGAACGAGCCGGCGTGCCCTTTCGAGCGCCTTGGGGATCTTGGGATTGTCGAAGCCGCGATATCTTCCCTCGACGCTCATCGGCAGGAGGTCGATGGCGACGACCGCGGCGCCGGGAGGTTCGAGCGACCGGACGAGGCCGGCGGCGGCGGCGCGCTGGGCCTCGTCGAGGTCGACACTATGAAGGACTTCGTGGCCCTGGTCCTCGAGGAGTTCGAGAAGGGGCCCCTTGAGGCCCGCTTCGATGGCTTTCGCGGCAATGATGAAAACACAGATGCCGGGCGGCTCGGCCAGGCCAGGGCCCTCGCTCCTCATCACCTGCGGGCGCGGCGACATCAGGGAAGCGCCCGCGATTTCCTGAGCGACGGAGCGCTGACGAAGGCCGCGGCGTCGGCGGCAACATTCAATGCTCGCCTTGCCCCGCGCCGTGCAAGGCCGAGCGCTGAGCGTGACGCCCATCCGGCATAGGCGAGGATGATGTTGAGAGCGCGCTTCGCCCTCTGCAGCCAGGGGGGATCGTAAAGGAAGCTCGTTCGCGACAGCAGCGTATAGGGATACCAGCCGATCCTGTAAGGTTCGAGGTTCCTCTGGCGCGCGCGCGGGCTCTTGCCGCTGTCGTCGACCGGAATCCCCGAAAGGCACATGCTGTCTTGCGGGCGTGTCGCGGGATCGCACGGCCGCCAGAATTCGAAGTCGATGAGGTGCAGTCCGTCAGGACCGTAAATGACGTTCCCGTCTGCCCTGAGATCGATGGGATCGAAGCCGTTCGCGACACTTGTCCGGATAAGCTCGGCGAGTTTTCGGACATGGCGGAGCGGAAGGGGAGCGGGGCGCGCGCCAGAGAGGCGCTTGGCCGGCGGCGAGGAGCCGCCGCCGACATATTCCATCACGATGTAATTTCCGCCGCGGTCGAGAAGGCGCGGGATTTCCGGGCAGAGCGGCGAAAGCCGCTCCATCACCTCGATCTCGCGCCGCATGAAATCGAGCGCGGAGTCGCGGAACGTCTTGCGGATCGCGAGTTCCCCGGCGAACTCGACGAGCTCGACCTTCGCCCTTCGGCCGTGCTTCGTGAGGTCCAGGAGAGGGGTCTCGGTTGCGAATTGCCTGCGCCGCTCTTCGACTTTCGCGTGAAGTGCCTGTTCGCTTTTCGGGATAACCGCTCGGATGACCCGCCAGGCCTGGAGCGAGTTGTCGGTCGAGTGCACCGGGTTGTAGTGTTCGGGCCTCGAAACGCCCTCGTTCACGAGATCGCGGGTTGCATATTTCGCGTCGGCGATCCGGCGGTTGTCGCAATCAGGAAATGTGGAGCGGTGGCGGTCGTCGACCGGCAATGGAATGAGGTCGAGCGAGACACAGATCATGGCGGGAGGGCCGCCGCTCACCCGGAAGGGACCGCGTCCCCAGTTCCCTCCTCGAAACTCTCGTGCCGCGAGCTCGGCCTGCTGGGGATCAAGCTCGACGACCGTGAGTTCATCGAAGCCGTTTTCGCGCAGGCACTCGAGGATTTTCGGGGCCAATCCACTCTCGACTGCCCGGGTCCGGAGAAAGAAAACAGTCAGTCCCGGTGCGTGCTCCTCCTGCGCTGGTGGAAGCGCTTCGCGGATCCAGTCCATCCAGTGCGCCGCGCGTTCGAGGAGGTCGATCGTCGGTCGCCACCCATGCTCGCCGAGCAAGTGATCGAGCTTGCCGGGGGTGATCGGCAATTCAAGCGCGACCCCGGCGTCGCCCGCGAGGCGAAGGAGCTCGACGTCGCACAGCGAAGTGGCGACCCATTCGGTGCCGGAGCGTTCCCAGCAGCCTGCTTCGAGATAGGTCGCCCTGTAAGCCGCGGCGAGGAAGGCGTCGCAAGGATTGAGCACCTTCGCACCGTTCGCGCCAACGACCGCGCGCCCGATCAGCGTTTCAGCAAGATGCGGCGGGAAGAGCGAAACCGCATAATGGGCGCGGGGGCCGGGCGGGTTGAACCTGTGCTCGCGCCGTCCGCCGCTCACCGAATAGAGCTTGATCGAATGGCGGCCCGGCCACTTGCTGACGAGATCGCCGATGCGGTCGAGATCGTCGTCACAGACGAGGACCTCGAGTTCGACTTCGGCCTGGAACGGTTCCAGCTCGACGGCCGAGATTTTCCGTTCGGCGAGCCGGGCCCGGAAGTCGTCAGTCGAAAGCCGCGGCGCAATGTAGAGCGACCCTTGCGCGTTCAGCTTCTTCTGGATCGAGGAAGCGAGCCTCGGCGCCCGCCCGGCGAGGATCGGATACAGGAACTTGGACGCTTCACCTTGTCTCACGACCGCTGATTCCCCCGGCGGGACACTGACCTATTC
>DASZYL010000189.1:0-11730 GCA_035545385.1 Sphingomicrobium sp.
ACGCGGTCCACCGCGTGCGCTCGATCTGTTCCGCGGGCATCGATGATCCTTCCGCAACTTATCGTGCGCATGTGGCAGCTCGTTCGCCGTTGCACATTGACGCCCGTCAAGGCGAGCGGACTTGCTGCTGCTGAATATCCCCTCGCGATTAGGGGTATTCCCTACAGTACAACCCACGAATGGCGCCGCGGTCGCGATGCATGCGAAGGCCACATCGCCGGGGGGTCGAGGAGCATCATGCGAGAGACCCCCCAGTGCGCCGAGCTGTTCACAAGGCTCTTGAAGCCCAACAATCCCGATGCCGAAGCCGGTGCAGGTGCGGCCATGATCGCTGCGGCGCGCGAGACGCGCTGGCGCCGCAACCAGCCCTGTGACGCCGTAATCGCAGGCGGCGCAGTCGCCTGCGTGCTTTCGGGCGCCGTCCGCAAGTTTGCACTTCGGCCAAACGGCCAGAGACAGATCATCGACGTCACGGTCCCCGGCGACTTCCTCGGGTTTGCGCCATCCGATCCAGCATTCTTCCTCGAAGCCGTGTCGAACGATACTCGGATCGCCTGCTTCACGCGCGCCCAGGTCGAGACGCTTGCAGCTGGCTCCGCCGCTGTTTCCGCGCTCATCGATAATTGCGCTGCCGAAGCGATCCGCCGGCTTGAGCACCACCTCCTCGTTCAAAGCCGGGTTACTGCACGCGAGAAGGTCAGGGCTTATCTCGGGGAAATGGCCCGCCGGATGAAAACCGCTCACGCCAAAGCGATCACGCTCCCGATCACCCGCTACGATATCGCCGATCATCTTGGGATCGCAGTCGAGACCGTGAGTCGCGCAATGACGGGGCTTCGCCGCCGCGGGTCGATCAGGCTGAAGACTCCTCGCGACATCGAGATCCGCGATCCCTCGATGCTCTCCGACAGTTGATGGGGACGAACCCCGACGTTCAACCGGGAGCAAGCTCGGCGAGGACGGCGAGGCGGATCGCGTCGGCGAGATGGGGTGTTCCGAGACGATGGAGCATCCTCGCCCGGTGAAGCTCAACGGTCCGAACGCTGATTCCGAGCTGGTGAGCAATGGTCTTGTGCGGCTCGCCCGCGACGAGGCCGTCAAGCACCTCCCGTTCGCGAGGGGAGAGCTGAGCAATCTTGTGAGCTGCCTCGAGCACGCGCTCTTCGGCTGGCTGGGCAGGGCCCACTTCACGGCTTTCGATCGCCGAAAAAAGTCCGCGGGAGAGCTGGGCCTGGAGAAGCTCCAGTTGCTCGGCCGCCCGGCGCCGAGTTTCCCGCTCAGCCTCCAGTGTCGCCGACGCGTCGATCAGCTGGCCCGTTCTTACCTCCACCATGAGCTCGAGGTCATGCTCGATCGCCTTGCGGCCGGTTATGTCGCGAGCGACTCCGAGCAATGAAACCGGCCGGCCGTCCTCGAATCGGGTTTGACCCCGGGTTGCGACCCATCGCTCCACCCCATCGGCGCCGAGCACTCGATACTCGGCCTCGTAGAGGCCGCTCCCCATGGGATCGAAGGCGCGCTCGACAGCCGCCTCGACCCGCTCTCGGTCCTCGGGGTGAATGCCGTCGAGCCAGACCTGATGATCGACCTTCGCATGGGAAGGCAGTCCCCACATCCTTCGGACCCTGTCGTCCCAGGAGAGGCGCTCCTGCCCGTCTTCGATCTCGATCGAGTAAAGCCCGAGGCCGGCGAGTTCGACGGCTGATTTCAGCCTCTTCTCGCTTTGTCGCAGGCGCTCCTCGTTGCGCTTTTCCTTGTCGACATTCTCAATGTAGACCACGGCTCCGACAATTTCCTGGGCGGAGCGAAAAGGCGCTGAGCTCACTCGGTACCAGCACGTCTCGCCGACATCGTCCGTGTGCAGGAAATCGAGGCCCGGGGTGACGATTTCGCCCCGAAGCGCCCTTTCGCCCGGAAAGTCCGCGCTCTCGATGGGGCTGCCGTCGGCATAATAGCCTTTCCACGATTTTCTCACCGCCGGATCGAGCGAGCCCAGGACATCCCCCCACAGCTTGCCGAGCGGCCCACCGCGAAGCAGGAGTTTGCCGCCGTTGTCGAACAGGCCGACCCCGCCCGGAACCTGGTCGAGAATCGCCGCGAGCCAAGCCTGGTTCTGGCGCAGTGCCTTTTCCTGGTTCTTGCGCTCCGTGATGTCGTAGCTGATCCCGATAATGCTTTCGGAACCGTCATGATGGCGTCGGCCGCGAATGGCAATCCAGCGCATGTCGCTGTTGGGCAGATGGATTGGGAATTCGAGCTGGATGTCCTTGCCCTGTTGAAGCGCCTCCCGGGCGAGCTTGATGGCGGTTGTTCCCTCTTCGGGGTCCATGAATTTCGAATAGGCCGCAACCGGCAAGGGGTGCTCCTGGGGAGGCATTCCGAACAGCGCCTGGTGGCCCCCGTCGGCCTTGATGAGGTGCGTGTCGCAGTCCCATTCCCAGGTCCCCATCCTCCCGCCTTCGAGTGCGAGGCGGAAGAACTCCTCGCTTGCGCGCAGGGCCTGCTGCGCGCGCCATGAACTCACGAGATCGGCGGCCTGGGCGGCGAACCGTTCCGACAATTGCAACCCCGCGCCGTCGGGGCGGTACGGCTCGCGGAACAAGGTCGTCAGCATGCCGAGCGCAAGCGCTGTTCCACGCTCTTTCAGCGGCGTGCAGCTCAGGGCGCGATAGCCGGTCGCAGCCGCGACCGCGAGGTGCGGGGCATAAGGAGCATATTCCTCGACGTCTGCGATGACGAGGTTCTGCCCGTCGCTCGTGGGGCCGAGGCAGGGGACAGCATCCTTGGCGTCGATGCATCCGAAATGGTCGAGGAACTCCCGGCCGACCCCGCGATGCGCGACGATCCGAAGCGTGCGCCGGCCGGGGTCATAAAGCGCGATGTCGCCGAAGTCGGCGTCCTGCGACTTCATCGCGGCTTCGAGCACGGGCTCGAGCAGGGATCCAAGGTCGGCATCTTCGGTAGGCCGCATAGAAGCGCCTCATCGCCGGTGTGATCATGAAACTCCGCCCCCGGAGCCGATGCGCGGAACCCCTTCGAAAACACCGGAACTGTTGCAATGCGCTGGATGCACGAGTTGTTCCAAGGGCAAGCCGCATTCGAATGCGCCGCTTGTTCCTCACAGTCGCCGCGATTTTTGACGACCGTCAACGCACCGCGACTGGCGTTGAGCCAACGCACTCCCTCCCACGAACGAGCGGATGGAGATAGCCATGCGGACTGACGATGACATCAAGCGCGACGTTGAGCTCGAACTCGAATGGGAGCCCGACATCGACGCGAAGAATATCGCTGTAAAGGTGGTGGACGGAGTCGTGACCCTGGCCGGTTTCGTCCCGAGCTATTCCGACAAATATGAAGCGGAGCGCGTCGCCAAGCGCGTGCGCGGAGTAAGGGCCGTTGCCAACGATATTGAAGTGAAGCTCGCCTCGGGGACCGAGCGGCCCGACCCCGACATCGCCCGCGACGCGGTCGAGAAGCTGAAGCGGGATCTTCCCTACAGTTCCCAGAACATCAAGGTGACCGTGCGACAGGCCTGGATCACCCTCGAGGGCGATGTCGACTGGGATTTCCAGCGCCGCTCGGCGGAGGCCGCGGTGCGAAACGTCAAGGGCGCCAAGGGCGTGATCAACCTGATCCATATCAAGGAACGGGTGAGCCCGATCGACGTCAAGCAGAAGATCGAAGCGGCCCTCAAGCGCAGTGCCGAGGTCGACGCAAACCGAATCACCGTCATTGCGGAAGGCAGCACGGTCACGCTGCGCGGCCGAGTGCGTTCCTTCGCCGAGAAGGAAGAAGCGGAGAAGGCGGCGTGGCGCGCGCCTGGTGTCTTCGAAGTCAAGAACGAGATCCAGGTCGATCCGGCGTTGCAGGACACCAGGGAACTCGAGGAGGCATGAGAAGGCCGGCCTGAGCCCCGCTCAGGCGTCCGATGGCGGCGCCCCCACTCCCCGGGGCGCCGCCATATTTTCCTCCAAACCTGGAAATTGACGGTCATCAACGAGCCTCGGCCAGTGAAATGAGAGGCAATGAGCCTAGAAATCGGAGGCATGACATGGCGACGAAATTTGGACGCGACAGCGTGCATTGGCGCGCGAGGCAGGCGCTTCTGGCAAGTAATTGGTGGGCTGCCGCACTGCGCGGCGTCTGCGCGATCCTGATCGGATCAATCGCGATTTTCGCTCCGGCGGTGACGCTCGTCGCCCTGGTGATGATCTTCGCCGCATATTCGCTCGTCGACGGCATATTCGCCATCGTCCTCGCGATCCGCGGAGCGAGGCGGCACGAGCGCTGGGGCTGGCTCGCGTTCAACGGCCTGATCTCGATCGCTGCGGCGGCAGTCGCGATATTCTATCCGGCACTGACCGCGATAGCTTTCGGGATCCTGTTCGCAGTCTGGGCGCTTATTTCCGGGGTGACGTCGATCGTCGCGGCGCTGCAGCTCAGCAACGACCACGGCCGCTGGTGGCTCTTCATCGCGGGTCTCATCGCGCTCTTCTTCGGCTTCTGGGCAGTGTGGGACATCGGTGTCGGGATGCTCGCTTTGTCCTACCTTGTCGGCTTCCAGGCTTTGTTCGCGGGCTTTGCGCTTCTCGCGCTTGCGTACCGGCTGCGCGAACGCAACGCCAAGGACGTCGAAAAGGCAGCGCCGGCCCCTGAATTTTCAGGCGCTCGCCCGAGTGAGGCCCATCATGGGTGAGATCCTTCAGCCCGGAGCCAAGGCTCCCGACTTCACTGCGCCCGTCACTCCGGACCAGAAGCTTTCGCTGGGCGATCTCAGGAACCGCCGGGTGATTCTCGCATTCTACCCGGCCGACTGGAGTCCGGTCTGCGGCGATCAAATGAGCCTCTACAACCTGGTCCTTCCGGAGTTTCGCAAGCATGGCGCGGAATTGCTCGGCATCTCGGTCGACGGCGCCTGGTGCCACCAGGCTTACGCCAGGGCGAACCAGCTTCATTTTCCGCTCCTCGCCGATTTTCATCCGAAGGGAGAAATCGCGAAATCCTACGGCGCCTATCGCGAAAGCGAGGGCATCGCCGAGCGCGCCTTGTTCATCCTCGACGAGACCGGGCACATCGTCTGGAGCTATCTTTCGCCGATCGCGGTCAACCCCGGCGCCGACGGAATTCTCGACGCGCTCGAGCGCATGCCGAAACTGGAGAGCGCCGATGCCTGAGCTTCGGTTTCCGATCAACGAGAACGATCATATCATTGGACCCATCGACGCTCCGGTGACGCTCGTCGAATATGGCGACTATCAGTGTCCGCATTGCCAGGCTGCCTGGCCCCAGGTTGAACTGGTCGTGACCTATTTTGGAGACGATCTTTGCTATGCCTACCGGCACTTCCCGGTGTGGACCGTGCATCCCCTCGCCAAGACCGCGGCGGAGACGGCGGAATTCGCAGGGACCCATGGACTATTCTGGGAAATGCACTCGGCGATCTATGCGAACGCGCGCCAATTGTCCGTGGCCACCCTGCTCGAGCTTGCAAGCCGACTCGGGCTCGACCGCGCCGAGCTTCGGGACGCGCTCGAACAAGGCAGGCATGCGGCCAAGGTCGAGTCCGATTTCTTCGGCGGGATCCGAAGCGGGGTGAACGGCACACCGTGCTTCTTCATCAATGGCGAGCGGCACGATGGCTCTTATGATGCGACGACTCTCGCAGCCGCGATCGAGGCGGCGAGAGTCGATGTTTCGACCAATGTCGTAAGGATTGGAGCAGAATGAGCGACGGACGCGAGAAAAGGGAGATCGAGCCCAACGAGATCGACCCGGTTGAGGAAGCCGATATCGAATCCTTCCCCGCGAGCGACCCGCCGGCATGGACGACCGGCGGGGCCGATGCCGACGACGAGGACCAGGAATTTGTCACCGAGGACGAGCCTGAAACCCGCAGCGGCGCCGATGAACTGGACTAGGAGGGGTTCGCTAGACCCCCTTGCTATCGGCGGTAGTGGAACTGCGGGAGCTTGTTGACCGCCTGCTTGGTCGCCCCTGGAAGAACCATCCCCTTGGAAGTCATCCGAATAGACGAGTAAGGAACCGCGATCAGCCGTCCGCCGATTCCGAGGAATCCGCCGACGTTGATGATGGTCATAAGCACCTTGTCGCGCTGGATGATGAAGTCGTCGACATGCCCGATCTTTTGCCCCTGCGGGTTATAGACCGGCTTTCCGATCAGCTCGCTGATGCGATATCCGAGCGCCACCAGCTTCACATCGACCACCGCGAGCATGACCGGCTTTTGCGCCGCTGCGGGCGTGCTGAGGGTCAATGCGCTCGAGGGCACCGCGATCGCGAGGGCAAGCAATAGCGCCATGCGCCTCGATCCTGCGCAATTCTCATTTGAAGGCATGTCATGTCTCCTTTCAAAGGAGCTGGCTCATCACTTCGGAGCGCCCCGGGCGCCATGACAGGCGTCAGTTTTGTCGCCGCTGAAATCCTGACCGTCGTCAACGCATCGCTGTCCCCGATGGGCCAGGTCCGTCTCAGCCGCCGGCGGTCGCCGGATGGATGAAGGAGATTGAAGATGGCTTCGCGCGCGCTTGCACCCCTTTTCCGCTCACCCCGGACGACGGCCTTGCCATCGCTGCTGGATCCGTTCCGGCTGATGGACAGCCTCCTTTCCGATGTCGCCGGAACACGAGGCGGCGACGGCGGCGAGCTGCTTGCCCAGCCGCGGATGAACATCGAGGACAAGGGAAACGAGGTCCGGGTGACAGCCGAACTGCCGGGCATTTCGGAAAACGACGTCGAGGTTACGCTCGACGACGACATGCTCATCATCGCGGGCGAGAAAAGGCAGGAGCAAGAGGTGAACGAGGGAGACATGCGGCTTGTCGAACGGGCGTTTGGTCGGTTCCGGCGGGCGATCCAGCTGCCGTTCGCACCCGATCCCGACCGTGTCGAAGCCGAGTTCAAGGATGGCCTTCTCACGATCACCGTCCCCAAAAGCGCCGAGCAGCAGAGCAGGCAGAGGCACATCGAGCTGAAGCGTGGTTCAGCCAATGCCCAAGCGGGGTCGGGCGAATCTACAACCACGAGTTCCGGATCATCGACAGGCGGGCGCGGCGCCGCCGAGGGACAGGGATCGACCACCGGTGCCGGGTCCTCGGCTCGTGAGCAGGGCGCCGAGCCACAGCGCGAAACGGCCGACGCGACGGCCTGAACGGCGCCGCCGCAACGGGCGGGGTGGAAGCGACACGTCCTGGCGGACCTGAAACCCGCGCAGGTGCAATCCACACGAACGAGGAACCCGGCAATGACGGTCTACGTCAAGAATGCCAGCGTGCCGCCGCACCTGATCGATGATCGCGACCCACCGGCAATCGCCCTGCTCAAGGAAGATCACCAGGTCTTGCGGGCATTGTTCGATCTCGTCGAGACCATCGACGAGGACGTCCTCTTCCCGATTGCCGGAGAGATCTGCATCCGGCTCGCCATCCACATGAACATCGAGGAAGAATTGCTTTACCCCTCGCTCGGCCGCGTGATCGAGCCAGCCGAGATCGACAGCGCCCTCGTGGAGCATCAACTCGCCAAGCGCACGATCTCCCGGATCATGGACACGACCGGCCCCGGATCGCTTCTCCGGGCGAGGGTTCACGCCCTCGGTGAAAAGGTGGTCGGCCATATCGACCAGGAAGACCGTGGATTCCTCCGCGATGCGCGCAGGGCGTGGGAGGATGGAAGGGTCGACCTGGTCGCGATCGGAGTGGAGATGCAGTGCCGGCGGCGCGATCTCTTCACCCTGGTCGGCTCGGCCGCCGCCAAGAGCCGAGCGTTCGATGTCGACCTTCCCGCAGAGGCCGTGGAGTGCCTGGCGCAATCGGGCCCCTCGTTTGACGGCCAAGCCTGGACCGCCCGCGCGGGATCGGGCAGCCCTCGCTCGGGCTAGCCTCGGGCTCCAGGCAAGAATCGTGGCGATGGGCGGCCATCCACGAGCGGCGACGGCCACGAGGCGGAAAAGCGAGGCTCATGGTCCAGTCGCAAGTCCACTCGGCCTTTCAGGGACCGATCGCTTCGTCCCCGACCTTGCGGGCGAAACCCGGACAATCGCCAAGGGCGCCGATGTCCGGATTCGGGGGAAGGAACCGGAATTTGCGCTTCTCGTCCTTAGCGGGCTGCTGTTTCGCTACACGCAGATGCGCAACGGCGAGCGGCAGGTCGTCGCGCTCTATTTTCCAGGTGACTGGGCAATCGTCGAAGCGTTCCTCGGCATGCCGCTCGAAGGCGAGATCGCCGCGCTCGTTCGAAGTGATGTGCGGCTCGTTCCCCGCCGCGAGATCCGCCAGCTGCTGGACGACAATCCACGCATCTTTCGGTTGCTGACGATCGAGACCCTGTTTCAGACCGGAGTCCAGTCCCAATGGCTGACCCGGAACAGCGTCATGCCCGCCATTGCTTCACTCGCCCACTTCCTGTGCGAGGTGATCATCCGCTCGGGGGCGGCCAGTTCGGGCCCGGTCTGTTGCCCGTTCCCGTTCTCGCAGCGGATGGTCGGCGAAACGCTCGGCCTCACCTACGTCCACGTGAATCGCACGTTCCGGGTGCTTCGCGAACAGGGCCTCGCGGAAGTTGATCGCGGTACCCTCCGGGTGAGCAGCCAGCGCGAGCTGGAGGCGCTAGCCAAGTTCGATCCGCATTATCTCGAGCTCCGCTCCACCCCGCCCTGGGCCTGGAACCCCAATTTCTTGACCGTTGTCATGGAGCGGCCGTTCGAAAGGTCCTTGCACGGGTAGATCGATGTGAAGGATGCGCGAATGGACAGCCACAGACGTAAGGCGGATCGGGACGAAAGGCGCCAGGAGGATCGGGGCTCAATCCTGCGGCGGATCGAGGAGAAGCTCGACCGTCTCCTGGGCTGGTGGGACGATGACTGGCACGAGCGTGGCTGGGCGCCGCTCGACTCGCCATTCGTCTACTATGACCCCGGAGACCCTTCGCCCCGCTTTTTCGGGGGACCGCGCGCCGATGCCCCGGGATGGGACCCAAGCCTCGCAGGTCCGCGCTTCGACCGCATCGACGTCGGAGCCGTCGGGAGTCATGGTGTCGATCCTGTCTCGTCGTTCTACGGCGGGCAAAGGCGGCCGTTCAGCCCGCACAGCTCCGCCCGCGAATATTATCTGCTGCAACGGGCGAGGGGCGCGAGCGGCCCCGGAGGCGCTGGCACCGGCTATGCCGACTATCGCCGGCGCAAGATGGCCGAGCTCGACCGCGAATATGCCGATTACTGCCGCGACCAGCAGGAGCGCTTCGATCGCGACTTCGAGGCCTGGCAAGAGAAGCGCAGCGGGCCGCCGACGCCGGTCGAAGAGCCCGCCCGGCAGGGCGCCGAAGAGCACGAGACGGAGCGGAGTTGAGCGATCGCATCGGGCGGCTGTCGTACCTGTCCCCGATCGTCGCGGACCACGGCTACCGAAGAGTAGCAGATGAAGAAGAAGCGTCTTGCCATTGCCGCATCGATCGTCGTGGTCGTGATCGCGGCCGCGGGGTTCCTTGCGCTGCTCAACAAGAATTGGACCATCCGCTACGCCTCGATGGGCATCAACTGGGTCCGCTACCTCAACGCTCCGGCTGGCACGATCGAAATCGAGAGGGCTAGTGGCGCTGCGACGGGGAACGAACTGGCATCCAAGGCCGTCGTCCGCGACACCGGGAAGGATTGGGCGAGCTACAACAAGACTCTGACCTCCGACCGCTTCTCGCCGGTCGCCGAGATCACTCGGGCCAACGCGTCGAGGCTGAAGGTCCTTTGCACCTTCGACACCGGCAAGTTCACGGGCTTCAACTCAGGGCTCGTCGAAGTCCAGGGACACCTGCTCTTCGCGACGGCGTTCGATACCTATGCGATCGACCCGAACAATTGTCGTCCGATCTGGCACGCCCACGAACATTACGCCCTCGCAACCCCGGCTGACGTCAATCGCGGGGTCGCGGTCATGGGTGGCCGAGTTTTCCGTGGAACGCAGGACGGCCGGGTCCTTGCCTATGATTTCGCGACCGGCCGAAAGCTGTGGGCGACCAGGGTCGCCGACCCGAAGAAGGCCGAAAGCACGCCCGCAGCGCCCATCGGCTGGAACGGCATGGTCTTCATCGGCACCGCCGGCGGCGACTTCAAGAACGTCCGCGCCCGGATGTACGGGCTCGACGCTTCCACCGGCAAAATCGACTGGGAATTCTACCTCGTCCCGAAGCAGCCGGGGGATCCGCAATATGGTCCCGAGCCGCCGTCCCCGCTCGACGGCTCGACGTGGCACAACGTCAGGGGCGCGCCGATCACCGGCGGCGGCACGTGGACCTCCTTCACGATCGATCCCAAGTCGGGGCTGCTCTACGTCCCTGGCGGCAACCCCGCGCCCGACTTCGCGCAGGGGCTGCGCAAGGGCAGCAACCTCCTCACCGGCGCGATCGTCATCCTCGACGCGAAGACGGGCGCCTATCGGGGCGACTTCAAGCTCGTGCCGATCGACTGGCACGATTATGACGTTTCGAGCGCACCGGTCCTGATCCACACCGCCGGAGGCCGCGACCTCCTCATCGACGCGCCCAAGGACGGTCATCTCTACGGTATCGACCTCGCAGCGAGGAAGCTGCTCTACCGGCTTCCGGTCACGACGATCGAGAACCCAAGGGTTCCGTTCCGGCCCGGTGTCTCGATCCATTTCTGCCCGGGGACGACAGGCGGATCGGAATGGAACGGGCCCGCCTACGATCCGATGAACAATCTCGTCATGACCGGGCAGGTCGACTGGTGCACCACGGTCAAGGTCGCCGGCGCGAGGAAGGTCCTAAGCGTCAAGGATTACGAGGCCTGGTCGGCGCAGGACACGGTCAATCCCTACGACACCTGGGGCAAGACCGACCCGGTCTTCCACTGGGGCGGCTGGCTCTATGCCGTCGATGCCGACACCGGGAAATGGCGCTGGCGGGCGCACACCAACTTCCCGATCCAGAGCGGCGTCACGCCGACAGCGGGAGGCGTCGTCTTCTTCGGCGACATGGGCGGCGACCTCTACGCACTGGACGCGAACAACGGCGACAAGCTCTGGGGCAAGAAGATCGACGGCGCTGTCGGTGGTGGAGTGATCACTTACGATACAGGAGAAGGTGAGCGCGTCGCGGCCGCCACCGGCCTCACCGAAATCCTGTGGCCGACCAGGATCACGAGCGCGAAGGTGGTGATCCTGGGCCTTAGCTGAGGCGCTCTTATCGAGCGCATGGCCGGCGAGCCCGAGGCCGACGAACCCCGCTGAACCGCCTGACGAATGATGCCGGCGGTTCAAATGATCGCTCCAGGGCCCCCTGCAGTTCGGACCAGCGGGGGCCCTCCTGGAACAACGCCGCCGGCGCAGTCAGCGCAACGGCCCAATCCTCGCGACTAGTGGCGCAGCTCGGCAGGAACCACGCCGCCATTTTCGGCGAGCTTCTCCATCACCGCCTTGTGAAGCGCGATATTCTCCTCGGCGCTTCCGTCGGCACCGACGTGCACGTCGAGTTCGACCGCGAGCTGCCTTCGAGCCTCGAGGCTCGAATCCATGTCGAGGAGCTTCAATAGATCGACGATCGAGGTCTGGTAGTTTCCACCGCCGCCCTTTTGCGCCGCAAGGTTGCTCAGCACCGCTCCGACATCGACGGGTTGAGTGGTGGTCGGAGCCGGCGCCGTGATTGTCGCAGTGCCAGCCTCGGCGGTGGCCGACGTGGGCTGCGGGGCAGGGGCCGCCTGTG
>DASZYL010000190.1:0-3249 GCA_035545385.1 Sphingomicrobium sp.
GACGAGCTCGCCTGTCTTCAAATCCTGGAGGTTGTTGTTGGAGATGGTCGCGACCCCGAACACGACCGCCGTTACGAAGAGCGCGAACGCCACGAGCGACTTCGAGGCATCGCCGGTAACGCCCGGAAACAGCAGCGCGAGGATGAGAGCGATCCCGAGCACCGAGAGGATTCCGACTCCCGAGATCGGGCTGTTCGATGCTCCGATGAGGCCCGCCATATAGCCGCAGACGGCTGCGATCACGACGCCGGCAATGAGGATGTAGATGATACTGAAGATGATCGTCGCGCCCGGATTGGCGGCGATGGGGTTGGTATCGGCGAAAGCGTAAAGCAGAAGCCCGATCGGAATCATCGAGACGAGGATGCAGGCCGTCACGATCCCGATCGGGATGTCACGCTCGGTGATGGGGAGGGCTTCGCCCCGGCCCGCCTTGCGCTCGCGATTCGCTGCAAGGGCTCCTCGGATTCCAGCAATGATCGGGCCGATGATCCGAAGCAGCGTCCAGATCGCCGCGATCCCGATCGTTCCCGCGCCGATGAAACGCACCTTGTGGACGAACACGTCGCCGATGAAGTCATCAAGGCTCGTGCCCACGGGAATGGCTCCCGCGAGGGTCGTATAGTGCGGCACGAGATAGGCCCAGCTGATCAGCAGTCCGACGAACATGGCGGCGCCGACGGCGAGACCGACGAGATGGCCGACCCCGATCAGCGCGAGGGAAAAGCTTGTCGAGACCTGCGTCGCTCCCGAGCCCAGCCTGAAGCTCTTGGACGCGGCCGAGGCAACGAGGCCGAGCGCGGCGAGGAGTGCATAGCCGGCCGACGCGACCGAACTCCAGATGATCATGACGAGACCGCGGCGGTTCTCCTCGACTCCGCCCACTCCCGCGCCGACCTTCAGGACCTCGGCAGCGGCAACTCCCTCCGGATAGGGGAGATCGGTCCCAGTCACGAGGGCTCGCCGAAGCGGGACGGAATACATGACGCCGAGGATTCCGCCGATGCCGATCACAGCGACGGAGAGCCAGTAAGGGAATCCCGTCCACCAGCCGACCATCACGAGCCCGGGCAAGACGAAGATGATCGCCGAGAGCGTTCCAGCCGCCGAAGCGATGGTCTGGACGATGTTGTTTTCCTGGATCGTCGAATCGCGGAACGCCTTCAGCACGGCCATCGAGATCACTGCCGCCGGGATCGACGTCGCGAACGTCAGTCCGATCTTGAGGCCAAGATAGACGTTGGCAGCTGTGAAAACGACCGTGATGAGGGCACCCAAGATGATGCCGCGAAGCGTCAGTTCCTTGATATCGTCGCTCGCGCGGAGCGCCTCTTCACGTGCCATTTAAGTCCCCTTGAGATTGTCGCATTGCCCGGCGGGCGCCGGGGTCGAATGGCGCCTGATCGCGACCCAGCGGCCCCCTTCCTTCACCCACACGTCGGTCAAAAGGACGCAGTCCTCGATGATCCGCCCCAGATATTTGAGGCGCCAGCGCGCGTGCACCGTCCCGATCATCACATTTTCAAGCTCGGTCGCATCCTTCACGTCGAACTCGATGGTGTCGACCTCGCGGCGCTGGATTGCTTCGAGCCACTCGTCGCGGTGCATCAGGAACGGACCGGTCGACCTCGTGCCGATAAGGACGAAATCGGGATGCATCAGCGAAGCCAGGCGCTCCGTGTCCTTGCTGCACAGGGCATCGCGCCACTCGCGCTCGAGCGTTGCGATCACTTCGCGATTATCGGCCACGGATTCTCCTTTCCGAAGCTTCTTTAAGGCCGAACGCGGACAAAGCGAATCTCGGTATCGTAGCGCGAAAACACGAGCCCCTGATCGGTCAATTGAAGCGGCTCGGAGGCGAAGGCGGCGTGCCCCAGGTCATTGGCGTGGAAGCGCAAGACGAGATGGTGCCCGCGGTCGGGGGATAGCGTAAAATGCCCTCCGATATTGCCATAGACGGGGACCAGTGGGTCCACCGAGCTCAGGCTGTGGCCACCCGCGTCAACGCGGCCGTCACTGTCGGTCGTGACCACGCCCTTCTCGCCGGTCGAAGCATCGATCGCGACCGCGTCGATCCGGTAATCGGCGCCGAAACCTGGGGGTTCGACGGTCATCGAGAGTTCGCCCACGGGTGCAGGATCGTCCCGGACCAGTTCATAACTCGGAGGTCTCGGCATCGGATTACTGGTCAGTCGGACCGTCTTTCCGTCAAAGGTCCAGTCGCCCTCGGCCTCTTCCGAAACGGCACCATAATCGAGCTGGTAGCGAAAGCGGCCGTTCTTCTCGAGCTGGAGAGCTGCTCCGACCTCCATCTGCTGAGCCTGGTAGAGGCCGACGAGGTCGGCGGGAGCAGGCCCGACGAGGAGGAGAGCGGCGAGGAGCTGCATCAGGCGCGCGTCAGCTCACGTCCGCCTGTCGACGGATCGGGCGTGAGATGAAGTTTGCCGTCGCACCACCATGGCTCGCCTCCTTCCCAAGCCTTCGCCCAGGACTTCCTGGAGCGCAAGTCGAAGGAGGAGCGAGCCTTACTTCACGCTGACGGCGACGAACGCCTCGGGCGAGTTGCCGCGCTTGACGAGGAGAAGCACGCTCGAGCGACCCGCCTTGCGTGCGCCCTCGGTGCCGGCAATGACCTGGGCCGGGCTGGTGACCGGCTGGTTGTTGACGGACATGATGAGGTCGCCCCGCTGGAGGCCCTGCTCGGCGGCGTCGGAATTTGGGTCGACACCCGTGATGATCACTCCTCGCGCCGTCGCCGGAAGGTTGGCCGCTCGAGCAAGCTCCGGCGTCAGAGTCGCGAGAGAAAGGCCAAGCGCCTTCTGGGGAGTGGCGGCGGAGGGACCGCTGCCGCCGCGGGTGCCGCTGTCCCCGCCGCCCGCGATCTTGTTGAGCGCTTCTTCCGTCGGGCGGTCGGCGAGGGTCACGTAGACCGTGCCGCGCTTGCCGTTGCGGATGATCTCGACGGGGATCTTCGAGCCGACCTTGCTGTTCGCGACGAGATAGGAAACGGTCTGGTCGGGAGTGACCGACTGTCCGTTGACCTTGACGATCACGTCGCCCTGCTGGACCCCGGCACGCGACGCTGGACCGTCGGGAACGACCGTTCGGACAAGCTCGCCGGTGTCCTTGGGAATGCCGAGTGCAGGAGCGAGGTCCTCGTCGACCGGCTGGAGCCCAACTCCAAGATAGCCGCGCTGTGGCCGCTGGCCGCGCATCAGCGAATCGACGACGGGCTTGGCGAGCTCGGCC
>DASZYL010000191.1:0-5883 GCA_035545385.1 Sphingomicrobium sp.
GGCGCGCGCGGCGAACATTGATTTCATCGGAAACCCCCTTTCGCGTCGACAACTCTATACCACCCTAGTGCCTCGCGAGAGACACAAAGGTTCAACCCTCGACGCAACGTCGGGAACTCACTAGCCGGGACCACCGTGAAACGACTGCTGATCGTCTTGCTTTTCCTCCTTCTCGCGCCCGCGGCCGCCAAGGCGCGCGGGGTCGAGCCGGAGCTCGTCGCGGAGGGTGAGGCTCCTCCCGGCGGCGAGGTCGAGCTCGCGATCCACATGCGCCCTTCGCCGGGCTGGCATGGCTATTGGCTCAACCCCGGTGACGCCGGGCTTCCGATGGACGTGAAGTGGCAGCTTCCGGCAGGCGTCTCGGTTGGGCCGCTTCGCTACCCGGTCCCCTCGCGGCTCGAGATCGCTGGTCTCATGAACTACGTCTACGAGGAGGATTATGCCGTCCTCGTGCGACTGAAGGTTCCGGGACATGCAGCCGGCAATATCCCCATCCGGGCCGAGGCGCACTGGCTTGCCTGCACCGACAAGATCTGCGTGCCCGAGGAAGGCGAGCTTTCGCTCGACCTACCGGTCGGAAACCGGGTGACCGACCGGGCCCAGTTCGATTCATGGCGGCAGAAGCTTCCGCAACCCCTTGCAAGCCTCGCCCATTTCGAGACGAGCGGCGACAAGCTCCGGGTCGCGATCCCGCTTCCCGCCAGCGTCGATGTCCAAAAGCCCTATCTCTTCCCGATGCGCGACGGGCCGGTCGATTATGTCGCGAAGCAGGATTTCGAGCGAAAAGGCGATACCCTGATCGCCGAGCTCCAGCGAAAGGGGCCGGCGCCCGCCTTCTTTCCAGCGGTGATCGCGCTCGGCAATGGACGGGGGCTCGAGTTCCGGGCCTCGCCCGGCCCGGTTCCCCGCGGCCAGCCGATTGGCTCGCTCGGCTGGAAGGCCGCCATATGGGCTGTCCTCGGCGCCATCATGGGCGGGATCCTTCTCAACCTGATGCCCTGCGTCTTCCCGATCCTTGCCCTGAAGACCCTCCACATCTCACGGGCGGGCGGGGAAGGGGCGCATGCCCGCTCCGACGCTCTCGCTTACTGGGCCGGGGCGATTGCCGGCACCGGGGCGCTCGGAGCGGTCCTCCTCCTCGTTCGCGCCGCCGGCTCCGAGGCCGGATGGGCGTTCCAGCTCCAGGACCCGAGGACGATCATGCTCCTCCTGCTGCTTGGCGTCGCGATCACCGCGAACCTCGTCGGCCTGTTCGAACTCCCGGTTCTCGGGGGAGCCGCGCGCCCGGCGGGAAGCTTCGGGACCGGCGCTCTCGCGGCCTTCGTCGCGACCCCCTGCGCAGGACCGTTCCTTGGCGCGGCGCTCGGAACCGCGCTCCTTCTCCCCGCAGCGGGATCGATCCTCGTCTTCGCAGCGCTCGGGCTCGGGCTCGGGCTCCCGTTCGTCGCGATCGCGTTCATCCCTTCGCTTCGCAACAGGCTCCCCAGGCCCGGCCCATGGATGCGCCGCCTCCAGCGCTTCCTCGCCATCCCGATGGCGCTGAGCACGATCGCCGCGCTCTGGCTCCTCTACCGCCAGGCTTCGGCACCGGCTCTCCTGTTCGGGATTTTCGCCTCTCTCGCGCTCCTTGCCTGCCTCTATTTCGCAGGAAGGATGCAGCGCCAGGGGACCCCCCGAGCCTGGGTGGCGGCGCTCTTCTCGCTCGTCGTCGTGGTTGCGGCGGTCGGACGGACGCCGGTTTCACCGGGAACGCATGTTGCATCGCTCTCCGGGGCAGAGCCCTGGAGCGAAGCGCGCGCTGCCCTCTACGTCCGCGAGCAAAAACCCGTCTTCGTCTATTTCACCGCCGACTGGTGCCTCAGCTGCAAGGTCAACGAGGCGACCTCGATCGACCGCGACGAGGTTCGGGACGCCTTCTCCAGGGCCGGTGTGAAGGTGCTCGCAGCCGACTGGACCAACGGCGATCCAACGATCACCCGCTTCCTTGAGAGCCAGGGCCGTGCGGGCGTCCCTCTCTACCTCTGGTACGCGCCGGGAAAGCCGGTCGAGCAATTGCCGCAGGTCCTCACCCCGGCGATGCTCATTTCCCGCGCTCAGGCGCAGCTGAAGCGCTAGGTTCGAGGCTCCAGGCCTTCTTCCCGCCGATCCAGGTCTCGAGAACCCTGGTTCGGGCGAGTTCCTGCGGGTTCACCTTTGTCACGTCGCGATCGACAATCACGAAGTCGGCCCATTTACCGGGCTCGATGGCGCCGATCCGGTCCTCGGCAAAGCCGGCGTAGGCGGCTCCGCGCGTATAGGCCGCGAGCGCCTGCTCGAAGCTCACCCGTTCTTGCGGATACCAGCCTCCGGGGGGCTGGCCCTCGACGTCCTCACGGCTGATCGCGGCGGAGAGACCCGGGAAGGGGTTGGGAGATTCGACCGGAAAGTCGGTTCCGAAGGCAAGCCTTGCTCCAGTCCTCAGCATCGATTGCCACGCGTAGGCGCATTTGAGGCGCGCCGGGTCGAGGCGCTTTTCGGCCATCAGCCGGTCGCTCGTCTGGTGGGTCGGCTGCATCGAGGCGATAATGTTCGCCCGCCCGATCCGTGGAAGGTCGGAGCAGTCGACGACCTGCGCATGTTCGATGCGCCAGCGGCGCTCCTTCCCATACCTGCTGTTCAGCCATTCATAAGTGCCGATGACCTCGGCATTCGCGGCATCGCCGATCGCGTGGGTCGCGATCTGGAATCCGCGCGAGGCCGCGGAGTCGGCGAGGGAGCGCATCTCTTCCTCGGAATGGAACCGGAGGCCCACCGTGTCGGGCTTGTCGGCATAGGGGCGCTTCAGCCAGGCTCCCCTCGAGCCAAGCGCTCCATCGGCATAGAATTTGATGCCGACCATCCGCAGCCGGTCACCGTAGAGCCAGGAGGTTGGATGAGGGACTTCCTTGAGGAGGTTGAGCTCGTCGGCATAGACCATGAAGCGGACGTTGAGCCGGCCGGCCTCGCCGGCGCGCCGCATCGCCTGCCAGTCCGCGAGCGAGGTGCTCATCGATCCGACGCCGGTCACCCCGACGCTGAGGAGGATGTCCTGCGCCTTTTGGAGCGCCTGGTCGGTCTCCGCATCGGTCGCGGGCGGAACCGCCTTCGAGATCAGCTCCTTCGCATTGTCGACGAACAGGCCGTTTTCGATGCGCCCGCCCGGAGGCGTCGGGGTTTGCGGAGTGACTCCTGCCGCCTTCATCGCCGCGCTGTTGACGACGAGTGCGTGGCCGTCGACGCGCTCGAGGACGACGGGCCGGTCGCCAACGACGGAATCGAGGTCGGCCGCAGTCGGGAACCTCTTGTCGGGCCAGAGCTCCTGGTTCCATCCGCGGCCGACGATCCAGCGGGCCTGAGGGTGGCTCGACGCATAGGCGCCGAGCCGGGCTTTCAGGTCGTCGAGCGAGCTCGTTCCGACGAGATCGAGCTGAAGCGCCGAAAAGCCGAGGCCAAGGACGTGGCCATGAGCGTCGATCAATCCTGGAAGGAGAGTCCTGCCCTCGCCGTCGACGCGCCTGTCGACCCCCGCGAGCTTGGGGTCAGGGTCCGCGAGCACCTCCTTCACCCGGCCATCGCCGGCGATGAGCAGGCTCCTGAAATGCTGAAGCTTTCCGCTTCCATCGATGCTGAGGCCATTGACGTTGGAAATGAGCGTGTCGGCAAAAGCGGGCGAGGCGATGAACATCGCGGCGAGCGCGAGGAGGGTCTTCTTCATGGCCGATGCTTAGCATTGTCCGAGCCGGAGTGAACCGCTAGGCCTCGCCGTCAATGCTCCAGCCCGCGTCCATGCAGCCGCCAACCATCGAGGACATCCGCGCCGCCGCCGAGAGGATCAGGGGCGCCGTCATTCGAACGCCCATGCTCGTCAGCCGGACATTGTCCGAGATCCTCGGCGCGGAGGTCTGGCTGAAGTTCGAGAACCTGCAGTTCACCGCGGCGTACAAGGAGCGCGGCGCGCTCAACAAGCTTCTCCAATTGTCGCCCGCCGAGCGCGAGCGTGGAGTCATTGCCGCGTCGGCCGGCAACCATGCCCAGGCCGTCGCCTACCATGCGAAGCGTCTCGGAATCCCAGCGACGATCGTGATGCCGGAATCGACGCCGACGGTGAAAGTCACCCAAACGGCGGGCCATGGAGCGACCGTGGTGCTCTACGGCAAGATCGTCGACGACGCCTTCGCCAAGGCGCGCGAGCTCGCGCTCGAGAACGGCTATGTCTTCGTTCATGCCTTCGACGATCCCCAGATCATCGCCGGCGCAGGGACGCTTGGCCTCGAGATGCTCGAGGACGCGCCCGACCTCGACGTCATCACCGTTCCGATCGGCGGTGGCGGCCTCATGTCGGGAGTCTCGATAGCGGCGCGCGCGCTCAAGCCGGGCATCGAGCTGATCGGGGTCGAGGCCGAGCTCTACCCCTCGATGAAATGCGCGATCGAAGGGTGCCACATGCCGCTTGGCGGCGACACGCTCGCCGAAGGCATCGCGGTAAAGCAGCCGGGCGAGCTCACGTCGCGGATCCTCAAGGAGAATGCGAACGATGTCGTCCTCGTCTCCGAGCGCGACCTCGAGCGGTCGGTCGCGATGCTCGTCGGGATCGAGAAGACGGTTGTCGAGGGTGCGGGCGCCGCGGGCCTCGCGGCGATGCTCGCCGATCCCGAGCGCTACAAGGGGAAGAAGGTCGCGACCCTGCTTTGCGGCGGCAATATCGACACGCACCTCCTCGCCAACGTCCTTGTCCGCGACCTCGTCCGGCAGGGCCGGATCGCGCGCCTCCACATCGCGGCGCATGACCAGCCGGGAGCGCTCGCGGCGATCACCGCGAAGGTCTTCGAGGCGGGCGTCAATGTCATCGAGATCAACCACAGCCGGATCTTCACGCGACTTCCCGCCAAGGACACGATGATCGAGGTCGAATGCGAGGCGCGGGACGCGCAATCGATCGACGATGTCGTGGCGCGACTCGAAGCTGCCGGGTTCAGGGTCGAGAGGGCCCAGCTCGACTGATTGATGTCGTTTCCTCGACACTTCTGTGTCTCTCCACGGGACAGAAGGCATATTTGATCGATTTTGACGCGTCCAAACTCTTTTCATCGGCGTTTACCAGTCGCATAAACGGCTGTGTAACCATTAGAGTGAGGTCCGCGGGTGAGCGCACCATTTCGCTTCCCGAAATTCTTCGTAACGAACCCGAGCCCGTGTCCCTATCTGCCGGGCAAGGTCGAACGAAAAGTCTTCACCGAACTTACCGGCCGTCACTCCAGCGAACTGAACGAGGCTCTCGGCCGAATCGGCTTCCGCCGAAGCCAGTCGGTCGCCTACCGGCCGAGCTGCATCGATTGCTCGGCCTGCGTCTCGGTCCGGGTCCTCGCGTCGGAGTTCGAGGCGAGCGCGACCCAGCGCAAGGTCCTTCGGCGCCATGCCGACCTCGAGGTCAGCGCGTGCAAGCCGTGGACGACCGAGGAGCAATATCAGCTGCTTCGCAAGTATCTCGCGGTCCGCCATCCGGGCGGCGGAATGGCCGAGATGGACGAGAGCGATTTTGCCGACATGGTCGAGCAGACGCCGGTGAGGACCTATGTCATCGAATATCGCGAGCCCTCGATCGACGGCGAGCCCGGAAAGCTTGTCGGCGCCTGCCTCTCGGACCAGCAATGTGACGGGCTCTCGATGATCTACAGCTTCTTCGACGTCGGGCCCGACTCGAGGAAGGGATTGGGGACGTACATCATCCTCGACCATATCGTGCGCGCGGCGCGCGCGAACCTGCCTTATGTCTATCTCGGCTATTGGGTCGAAGGCTCGACCCGAATGGCCTACAAGACCGCATTCAAGCCGCTCGAGCGGCTCGGGCGCGAGGGATGGCGGCGG
>DASZYL010000192.1:0-1901 GCA_035545385.1 Sphingomicrobium sp.
CCTTGCCCGAAGCGAGCCTCACCGAATTGGGGCCGGTCAGGGTTGCCCGTTCGTTGAAGATGGTAACGTCATGGTTGGTGAGGGTCTCGCTATAGGCCGCCTCCAGCCGCGAGACCTCGGAAAGCACGTTGTCGCGAAGGACTGGCCAGCAGAAATCCTTCTCGGGCACGTTCCAGCCGAACATCGCCGCGTCATCGAGGTCCTCGGCAAAATGCGCGCCGTAGACGAGGAGCTTCTTGGGGACGCAGCCGCGAATGACGCAGGTCCCACCGACCTTATATTCTTCGGCGACCGCGACGCGCGCTCCATAAGCCGCGGCCGCCCGCGAAGCACGCACTCCGCCGGACCCCGCGCCGATGACGAAGAGGTCGAAATCGGCCATCAGATCCTTGCCCTTTCGATCAGTGCCCGGGTCGAGGGATCGAGCGCCTCCTCGTCCGCCTCCTCGGCGAGCTGGCGGGCGATCTGTTTTCCAAGCTCAACCCCGAACTGGTCGAAGGGATTGATATCCGTCAGGACCGCGTTCGCGAACGTGCGGTGCTCGTAAAAGGCGATCAATGCTCCAAGCGTTCTCGGATCGAGCCGGTGAAGTAGGATCGTGCTGCTTGGCCGGTTCCCGGGGTAGCTTCGCTGGGGATCCTCGCTCTCCTTCCCCTGCATGAGCGCAGCGCCCTGGGCGAAGGCATTGAGAAGCAGCAATCGGTGATGCTCAGGGTCCTGAGAATCATCGCCAAGACTCGCAGCGACGAACTCGACGGGGACAAGGACGCTCCCCTGGTGAAGGAGCTGGAAGACGGCGTGCTGCGCGTCGGTGCCGGTGCCGCCCCAGGTCACCGGCGCGGTGGGATAGAGTACCGGCTTTCCCTCCTTCGTCACGCGCTTGCCGTTGGATTCCATCTCCAGCTGCTGGAGGTAGAATGGAAGAATCCTCAGGCGCTCGTCATAGGCGAAGACGCCCCGGGTCTCGCAGCCGAAGCTCTCGACGTAGAGGCGGTCCGCAAAAGCCGCGATCAAGGGAACATTCTCGAGCGGAGCGGCAAAGCGGAAGTGGCGATCCATTTCCGCGGCCCCTTCGAGGAGCGCCTCGAACGCGTCCCAGCCGAGCGCGAGGGCAGCACTGAGACCGACCGAGCTCCACAGCGAATAGCGGCCGCCTACCCCTTCTCCGAACTGAAGGATCCGGCTTTCGTCGATCCCCTGGGCAAGAGCTGCTTCGGGGCTCGCCGTAACCGCGATGAGCTGCCCGTCGGGATCCGGAACTCCGCCGCTCCGAAGCCAGGAGCGCGCCGCCTCGAGGTTGGTCAGGGTCTCGAGCGTCGTGAAGGTCTTGGACGCGACGACCACGAGCGTCGTCTCGGGGTCGAGCGGCTTTACCGCGTCGTCGAACGCAGCGCCGTCGATGTTCGACAGGAACCGGACGACGAGACTGGCCGATCGCCGGCCGAGCGCGTCGACGAGCAGCTCCGGGCCAAGCACCGATCCTCCGATCCCGATATGGAGGATCCCGGTCAAGGGACCGAAGGCGCCGCCCTCGATGGCGTCGACAAGCGCACGCATCCGCTGGCGCCGGGCGGTCGCAAGATCGACCTCGTCGGGAGCGCCGCTGCCCCGCTCGGCGACGTGGGTTGCCGGCCGGTTCTCGCTCGGATTGACGATCTCTCCGGCAAAAAGAGCGTCTCGAGCGGCGGCAAAGCCCATGCGATCGGCCCGTTCGAGGAACTCCTCGATGAGTTCCTGGTGCAAGTGGGTCTTGGTCCAGTCGAAATAGATGCCCGCCGCCTCGAAGGTCAGTCGGCTGAGGCGGTCCGGCTCGGAATCGAAGAGTTCCAGAAGGGTCTTCGAAACGCCTCGCTGCTGTGGTTCGGCCATTGCGGGGCACATAATGGCGCGCCCGACAAATG
>DASZYL010000193.1:0-16012 GCA_035545385.1 Sphingomicrobium sp.
ATCGTTTCGATAGAAGAGCCCCGTGCCGCAATCCGCGCAGAAGTCGCGCATCGCGGAGCCCGACGAGTTGAAGGTCTTCGCCTTGCCCTTCTCGATCGCGAGCGCGGATTCGGGAAAGCCGGCCCAGCAGACTACCGGGGCGCCCGAGCTTCGCCTGCAGTCGACACAGTGACAAAGATCGACATGAACCGGCTCGGAGTCGAGCCGATAGCGGACCTCGCCGCAATGACAGCCACCAGCATAGGACATGGCCCCCTCCTTGCTCCAAGTGACGAAGCGGCCCTTGCGCCGTTCAAACCCTCCCGACAAGCTTATCCTCAGTCATCCTCGTCTTCGTAGCCGACGAGGTTCAGCTCGCACGCCTTGATCTGGTGGGTCATGCACCAGTGCTTGAGGGCTTCCTCGCGCCCGTGCGTGATCCACACCTCCCTCGGCTCAAGCTCGCGGATGGTCATGGTAAGCTCGTCCCAGTCGGCATGGTCGGAGATGACGAGCGGAAGCTCGACATTGCGCTGTCGGGCGCGCTGGCGGATCCGCATCCAGTCCGACGCCATCGCGGTCACGGGATCGGGAAGCCTTCGTGACCAGCGGTCGTTGAGCGCCCCGGGCGGAGCGATGACCACGTGGCCCGCCATCTCCTCCTTGCTCGCTCCGCCGGCGTGGCGAAGCTCTCCGAGCTCGATCCCGAAGCCCTGGTAAAGCTGGTTGAGCCGCTCGATCGCGCCGTGGAAATAGATGGGATCCTCGTGGCCGCGCGCCCTCAGCTCGGTAATGATCCGCTGCGCCTTTCCAAGCGCGTAAGCGCCGACCAGCACGCAGCGCCCAGGATCGGAGTGAAGGCGGTGAAGCAGGCGGTCGATCTCGCTCCCGGTCTCAGGGTGGCGGAACACCGGAAGCCCGAACGTCGCCTCGGTGATGAAAACGTCGCACGGCACCGGAACGAAGCACGGGCAGGTCGGATCGGGCCGGCGCTTGTAATCGCCTGAAACCACGATCTTCTCGCCCGAATGCTCGAGCACGATCTGCGCCGAGCCAAGCACGTGCCCGGCAGGGACGAAGGTCACGTCCACATCACCGACCCGAAGGCTCTCACCATAGTCGATCGCCTGGCCGTGCTGCGGCCCGTAGCGGCACTCCATGATCGCGAGGGTCTCCCTCGTCGCAAGGACGGATTCGTGGCCCCCTCGAGCGTGGTCGGAATGGCCGTGCGTGACCATCGCTCGGGATTTTGGCTGCGTCGGATCGATCCATGCGTCGGCTGGACGCACGTAGATTCCCTCCGGGTGAGACTCGATCCAGGAACCCAATCGCGCCATTGATAGCTATATAGGACGAAAGACCCGGGAGTTCCCTCGACTCCGGGCGGGAGGAAAAGCATGGGACATGCCACGGCCTGGATCATGGACGTCATCGGTCCTGCGATCCTGCTCATCGTTCTGATCTGGCTCGTGATCAGGGTGCGCTCGAACCGCGACAGTGCCGCCAACCGGCGCGCCGAGGAAGGAGCGCGCGACGTGTACCGCGAGGAGGAGAAGCGCCGGCGCGAGGGGACCGACGACCTCTGACCGACCTACCGCCAGTCGTCCAAACCTGGTTTCAATCGAAGGGCTGGCGGCCGCGCCGGCACCAGCTCGAGATGCTGGAGCTCGCGCGCCGCGATCGAAGCGGGCTGCTCGTTGCGGCAACGGGCGCCGGAAAGACCCTCGCCGGCTTCCTTCCCACCATCTGCGAGCTCGCCGAGGAGCCCAGGGACGGCCTCCACACGCTCTACGTCTCGCCCCTGAAGGCGCTCGCAGTCGACGTTCAGCGCAACCTCATTGGCCCGGTCGAGGAGATGGGCCTTCCAATCCGGGTCGAGACCCGGACCGGGGACACGCCGTCCGACCGCAAGGCGCGGCAGCGAGTAAAGCCGCCCCAGATCCTCCTCACCACTCCGGAATCGCTCAGTCTCCTTCTCAGCTATCCCGATTCCCGGCAGATGTTCGAGGGGCTGAAGACCATCGTCGTCGACGAGCTTCACGGTTTCGCGAGGGAGAAGCGCGGCGACCTCCTGTCGCTTTCCATGTCGCGGCTCGAGAGGCTTGCGCCCGGCCTCAGGCGGGTCGGGCTTTCGGCGACGATCAGCGATCCCGATGCCTATCGCTCCTGGCTCGCTCCCGATGCCGATCTCGAGCTCGTCGATCTCGTCACCGGCGAGGAAGGCGCAGAGCCGGACCTCTCGATCCTCATCCCCGAAAACAAGATCCCGTGGGGCGGGCATTCGGGGTACCACGCGATCGCCGACGTGATGCGTCTCATCGAGCAGCACCGGACGACGCTCGTCTTCTGCAACACGCGGGGGCTCGCCGAGCTCATCTTCCAGAAATTGTGGGACGAGAACGAGCATGGGCTTCCGATCGGAATCCACCATGGCAGCCTCTCGGTCGAAGCCCGCCGGAAGGTCGAGGCCGCGATGGCCGCGGGCAAGCTTCGCGGGCTGGTCGCGACCGCGAGCCTCGACCTCGGGATCGACTGGGGCGATGTCGACCTCGTCGTCCAGATGGGAGCGCCCAAGGGCTCGTCGCGCCTCCTGCAGCGCATCGGGCGGGCCAACCACCGTCTCGACGAGCCGAGCAGGGGCACGATCGTCCCGGGCAACCGGTTCGAATATCTCGAGGCGCGCGCCGCTCTCGATGCGATCGGAGAGGGAGAGCTGGATCCGGAGGTCTTCCGCCCCGGCGCCCTCGATGTCCTCGCCCAGCATGTCCTTGGCCTCGCGGCCGCTGCCCCCTTCCAGGAGGACGAGCTCCTCGAGGAGGTGCGTTCGGCAGCGCCCTACGCCGGGCTCAGGCACGAGACGTTCCGGGAAATCCTCAATTTCATCGCGACCGGCGGCTATGCGCTGAAGGCCTATGACCGGTTCAGGCGGCTCGTTCCCGAGGCCGGTGGAACGTGGCGGATCGCGAGGCCCGGCGTCGCCCAGCAGCACCGCCTCAATGCCGGGGTCATCGTCGAGCAACCATTGATGACGGTCCGGTTCCGCAATGGAAGGAAGCTCGGGACGGTCGAGGAGGGGTTCGCCTCCGCGCTCGCGCCCGGCGACCGGTTCTTCTTCGCGGGACTGAGCCTCGAGGTCGAGCAGTTCAAGGACACCGACATCATCGTCCATGCCTCGGCCAGGCGCGGCCAGGTCGTGACCTACGGCGGGCAGCGCATGTCGATGTCGACCCATCTCGCGAACCGCGTCCGGCACATGCTGTGCGACCGGAACGACTGGTCCCGCTTTCCCGACGATGTCCGCGAGTGGCTCGAGGTCCAGTCCGAGCGGTCCGTCCTTCCCGAGCCGCACCAGCTCCTCGTCGAGACCTTCCCTCACGAGGGGCAGCATTTCATGGTCGCCTACAGCTTCGAGGGCTGGAACGCTCACCAGTCGCTTGGAATGCTGCTGACGAAGCGCATGGAAAAAGCGGGCCTGAAGCCGCTTGGCTTCGTCGCCAATGATTATGCGCTCGCCTGCTACGCCCTCGAGCCGATCAGGGATCCAAAAGCCCTCTTTTCTGCCGATATCCTCGAGCAGGAGTTCATCGACTGGGTCGAAAGCTCCTATCTCCTCAAGACGGCGTTCCGCGAGGTCGCGGTCATTGGCGGCCTCGTCGAGCGGCATCATCCAGGCAAGAAGAAGTCAGGTCGGCAGGTCAGCTTCTCGACCGACCTCATCTACGACGTGCTTCGCCGCTACGAACCGGAACATCTCCTCCTTCGCGCCGCATGGGACGACGCGCGCCGTCGAATGACCGAGCTCGGCCGACTCGTCCGACTCGTCGACCGGGCCTCGGCGACCATGCTTCACGTCGAGACGGGTCGGATCACGCCGATGGCGGTCCCGCTCATGGTGATCGTCGGGCGCGAGTCCCTGCCGCCGGGCGCCGAGGCGGACGAAGCGCTTCTCACCCAGGCCGAGGCGCTCGCCGAGGAAGCGATGCATTTGTGATTCTTGTTCATTGCGGGTTCGCGAGGCTTCTGCGAGGCTTGGACCATGCGCCAGCTTGTCCTTCTTCTCCCGCTCACCCTTTGCGGCTGCGTTGTCGGGACCGTCGCGAGCACCGCGGTCGACGTCGTCACGCTCCCGGTGCGGGCGGCTTCGGCCGGAGTCGATGCGGTGACGACCAGCCAGTCCGAGCGCGACGAGAAGCTCGGGCGCGAAATGCGCAAGCGCGACGAGGAGCGGGGAAGGCAGTGGCGCCTCGCCTACGAGCGCTGCCGCAAGGGCAAGCCGCTTCCGACCGACGATTGCGCGGCGTTCCAGCAGCACTGAGGTGCGGTACTTCCTCGACACTGAATATAATGGAGTCGGGGGTGTTCTTCTCAGTCTCGCTCTCGTCCCCGACCATGGCGACGAACTCTACCTCACCCTGAAGACTTCAGAGCCGCTGGTCGAATGGGTCGAGCGGCATGTCCTTCCCTATCTCGACACCGTCCCCGAGCAGCTCTCCTGTCCCCGGCTCTCTCACGCCGACGCCGCGCATGCGCTCGAACGATACCTCAGGCACGACCAGGAACCGCTGATCGTCGCCGACTGGCCCGAGGACATCTCGCACCTGTGCAACCTCATGATCATTGGCCCAGGCAAGATGATCGACACGCGCCACGTCGCCTTTCAGCTCACCCCGATGAGCAACTTCAGCACGGCGGCGAACAGCAAGGTTCCGCACAATGCGCTCCACGACGCGCGAGCGCTTCGCGACCACGTCCTCGCGATGGAATGACGTTTATTCGGCGGCGGCCCTCAAGGCCGCACTTGCGCCCTCGCGATCGATCCACGTGAGGTCCCCGAGCTTCAGCTCGCGACCGTCATGGGCGTGGACGCAGATCTTGCGCACGGGCTTGAGGTCGCGCCTGTCGGCAAGAACGATCTCCATCTTGCCGTAGCCCCATTCCTCGCCCCACTGGCGAAGCGCCAGGAGCACCGGAAGAAGCTCCGCCCCTTTGTCCGTCAGCGAATAGATCACCCGGCGCTTGTCCGCCGCGTCGGACGAACGGGCGAGGATGCCGCCCGCGACCAGTTTCGAGAGCCGGTCGGAAAGGATGTTGCGGGCGATTCCGAGCCCGGCCTGGAACTCCTCGAAATGCTGGAGCCCGTTAAAGGCGCCACGAAGGATGAGAAATGCCCATTTCTCGCCGATCAGCTCGACGGCCGCGGGGATCGGACAGGACAAGGCCGCATTCTTGAACCTGTCGATATCCGACGTGAGCGTGTCTCCCGGCATACGGCCGCTTTCCTCCCCTGTTAAATCTCATGAAAGCACACAACAGTTCCAAAAAATAGTTGCGATACGAAACTTTCCGAGATACTAGTTGCAAATCGCAACTTTATCACAGGGGTGAATGCGATGCTACGTTCGGTTTCCTTGTTTCTCGGCCTCGCGATCACGGCGCCAGCCCTTGCGGCAAATTATTCGGCGACTCCCGCGCAGCCCGCGTCGGGGCGCTTCATCGCCCGCGACATTACGTGGAGCTGCGGCGCCGCGGCGTGCCAGGGCGCGACTGCTGAAAGCCGGCCCGTGGTTCTGTGCCAGGGCCTCGCGAAGCAGGTCGGGCGCATCGAGACGTTCCTCGTCGACGGGCGCGCCTTCACTCCAACCGAGCTCGAGCGGTGCAACGCCTCCGCAAAGCCGCAGCCGGCAAAGTCGCTCGCGCAGCAATAACCTCCCCCGGGGCGCCCTTTTCCTCCCTTGGGGGCGCCCCTTCCTTTTCGCGCTTGCACAATGAGCCCCCCTCTGCCCATCTTAGGGGGGTGCTGCGCCAGTACGAACTCGTTGAGAAGGTCCGTTCCTACGATCCAGACGCGGACGAGGGACTGATCAACCGCGCCTATGTCTTCTCGATGAAGGCGCATGGCGACCAGCAGCGCGCCTCCGGCGATCCCTATTTCAGCCACCCGATCGAAGTCGCGGGTATCCTCACCGACCTCAAGCTCGACGACCAGACGATCGCGACCGCGATCCTCCACGACACGATCGAGGACACGGTCGCAACGCCCGAGGAGATCGAGAAGCTTTTCGGAAAGGACGTCGCCCGGCTCGTCGACGGAGTGACGAAGCTCAGCAAGATCGAGGCCCAGTCCGAGAACGAGCGCGCCGCCGAGAACCTCCGCAAGTTCCTGCTCGCCTTGAGCGACGACATCAGGGTCCTCCTCGTCAAGCTCGCCGACCGCCTGCACAACATGCGGACTCTCCATCACATCCCTTCGGAGGAGAAGCGCCGGCGCATCGCCCGCGAGACAATGGACATCTACGCGCCGCTCGCGGAGCGGATCGGCATGTACGAGATGATGACCGAGATGCAGACGCTCGCATTCCGTGAGCTCGAGCCCGACGCCTATGCGTCGGTGACCCGGCGGCTGAACCAGCTCAGCGAGCAGGGCGGCGATCTCGTCAACCGAATCGGCCTCGGCCTGCAGCTCTACCTCGCCGACAATGGCCTCGAAGCCGAGGTCACCGGACGCCAGAAGCACCCCTATTCCATCTGGAAGAAGATGGCCGAGCGCCACATCAGCTTCGAGCAGCTGTCCGACGTCATGGCCTTCAGGATCATCGTCGATGACGAAGCGGACTGCTACCGCGCGCTCGGGCTCATCCACGGCCGCTGGCCGATGGTTCCTGGCCGGTTCAAGGATTATATCTCGACCCCCAAGCGCAACGGCTATCGCTCGCTTCACACGTCCGTCATCCACGACTCCAAGATGCGGATCGAAATCCAGATCCGAAGCCGCGAAATGCACGAGCAGGCCGAGCGCGGACTTGCCGCTCATTGGGCGTACAAGGCAGGCAAAGACCAGCGCGCCGACATCCATGTCCCGTGGGTCGACGACCTCGTCGAAATCCTCGAGCACGCGGAGAGCCCCGAGGAGCTACTCGAGCATACCCGGATGGCGATGTACCAGGACCGGATCTTCGCCTTCACTCCCAAGGGTGAGCTGATCCAGCTGCCCAAGGGCGCGACTCCGGTCGATTTCGCCTACGCCGTCCATACCGATCTCGGAGACAGGACGGTGGGGGCCAAGGTCAACGGACGCGTGGTTCCCTTGCGGACAATGCTCGAAAATGGCGACCAGGTCGAAATCCTCGCCTCGGAAGCGCAGCATCCGCAGCCGAGCTGGCTGCGCTTCGTCGCGACCGGCAAGGCGCGCGCGGGCGTTCGCCGTTTCGTCCGGCACAAGGAGCGCGAGGAGACGATCGAGCTCGGGCGAAAGATCTACGACGAGATCGTCGCGCGCCTGCCGGCCGAGCTCGACAAGGATGCGCTGAAGCGCTCGCTGAAGAAGCTCAAGATCGAGAACGAGGACGAGCTGATGATCGCGATCGCAAGAAAGCGCGTCAGCGACGATGCGCTGATGGAGGCGCTGATGCCCGGGTCAGCCGGCGGCGACGTCGCGTCGCGCCCGATCGGGCAGAGGAAGGCAATTTCGATCAAGGGACTGACCCCGGGCGTTGCCTATCACCTGGCCCAGTGCTGCCACCCGATCCCCGGCGACCGCATCGTCGGACTGAGACGCGAGGACGAGGAGATCGAGGTCCATGTGATCGGCTGCGACACGCTGGCGAGCGGAATCGATGCCGACTGGCTCGATCTCGCGTGGGGCGAGGGATCGGACGGCGGAGCCGCGCGCCTCGCAGTGATCCTTCGCGACATCCCGGGAGCGCTGGGCACGATGTCGGGCATCCTCGGCGCAAAGCATGCCAACATCATCAACCTGCAACTCGTCCACCGTGACGGGAGCTTCCAGACCTTCCATCTCGACATCGAGGTTCACGACCTCGCGCACCTTCACGCGATCATCGCTGCGCTTCGCGATGCCGATCCGATTTCGAGCGTCGAACGGATCTAGACGCGCGCTGATTCCCGCTGCTGGCGGACATGCGCGTCGCCGCCGGCAAGGACCGCAAGCATGACGAGGTCGGAAGCGCTCGCGGTCATCGGGGCGATCTGGACCGGGTGCTCGAGGCCGAGGACATAGGGTCCAAGCACGCTCTCACCGCCCACTGCCCGGAGCAGCTTTGCCGAGAGGCTCGCGGACTGGAGCCCGGGCATGACGAGGATATTCGCCGGGCCGGACAGCCGGCTGAAGGGATAATATTGGCGCTGGTAGTCGTAATTCAGAGCGACGTCGGGCGCCATCTCGCCTTCATATTCAAAGTCGACGTGGAAGCTGTCGAGGAGCTTCACGGCTTCGCGCAGTCCCTCGATGTGCATTCCCGGCGGGTTGCCGAAGGTCGTGTAGCTGATGAAGGCGACCCTCGGCTCAAGCCCCATTCGCCGGGCGAAGGACGAGGCACGCATCGCAATTGCCGCATATTGTTCGGCGGTCGGGCGCTCGGTGACGGCCGTATCCGCGACGAGGATGGTATGGCTGCGGCTGACGATCACGTTGATCCCGAACGGGGTGGCTCCAGGCTCGTCGTCGATGACCGTCCTCACCTGCTTCAGCGACTGGCTGAACGGACGGGTGGTCCCGGTGATCATCGCGTCGGCTTCTCCCAGCGAGAGCATCGCCGCCGCGAAATAATTGCGGTCCTGGTTCACCATCCGCTCGATCTCGCGCCGGAGCATTCCGTGGCGCTGGTGCTTCTCGTAGATGAAATCCACGGCGCGCCCGACGAGCGGAGAGTTGCGACTGTTCAGGACCTCGTATTCCTTGGGGTCGTCGACGCCCATTTCCCTGAGGAGATCGTAGACCTCCTCGCGCCCGACGAGGACCGGCGTCCCGTAGCCCGCTTCCTTGAACGCGATCGCTGCGCGAAGGACGTTGGGCTCCTCGCCTTCCGCGAAAAGGACGCGCTTGGGGTTGGCTCGCGCATTCTCGTAGGCGAGGCTCATCACCGACACGGTGGGGTTGAGGCGCGCCCGCAGTTCCTGTCGGTACGCCTCCATGTTGGCGATCGGCTTCTGGGCGACCCCGGACTGGACCGCGGCCTCCGCGACCGCCGAAGCCACGACCTCCATCAGCCGCGGGTCGAAGGGCGCGGGAATGATATAGTCGCGGCCAAAGCTCTGCGAGCGTCCGCCATAGGCCGCGGCGACCTCCTCCGGCACGGGCTCGCGCGCGAGCTCCGCTAGCGCTTCCGCCGCAGCGATCTTCATCGACTCGTTGATCGCTGTCGCTCGAACGTCGAGCGCTCCGCGGAAGATGAACGGGAAGCCAAGGACGTTGTTGACCTGGTTCGGGAAGTCCGACCGGCCGGTCGCGATGATCGCGTCGGGCCTCGCCTCGATTGCGTCAGGGGGCCAGATCTCGGGATCGGGGTTCGCCATGGCGAAGATGATGGGGTCCTTCGCCATCTTCTTCACCATGTCGGGCTTCAGCGCTCCGGCAGCCGACAGGCCAAGGAACAGGTCGGCACCCTCGAGGGCCTCGGCAAGAGTCTTCCTGTCGGTCTCGACCGCATGCGCCGACTTCCACTGGTCGAGGTCGGTCCGCTCCTTCGAGATCACGCCCTTGCGGTCGCACATGATGACGTGATCGCTTCTGACTCCCATCGCCTTGATGAGCTCGGTGCAGGCGATCGCCGCCGCACCCGCGCCGTTCACGACGACCCTGAGGTCCGAGAGCTTTCGATCGGTGAGGAGGCAGGCGTTGATGAGGCCCGCGGCGGTGATGATCGCGGTCCCGTGCTGGTCGTCATGGAAAACCGGGATGTTCATCCGCTCGCGCAGTGTCTGCTCGATGATGAAGCAGTCCGGCGCGGCGATATCCTCGAGATTGATGCCGCCAAAACTCGGCTCGAGGAGCTCGACAGCGTCGATGAACCGCTGCGCGTCCTCGGTCTTCACCTCGATGTCGATGGCGTCGACGTCGGCGAAGCGCTTGAAGAGGACCGCCTTGCCTTCCATCACCGGCTTGGACGCAAGTGCCCCCAGGTTTCCAAGACCAAGGATCGCGGTGCCGTTCGAGATGACGGCGACGAGGTTTCCCTTGGTCGTGTAATCGTAAGCCGAGGTCGGATTCTTGGCGATCGCGAGCACCGGAACGGCGACTCCCGGCGAGTAGGCAAGGCTGAGATCGCGCTGCGTCGCCATCGGCTTTGAAGCGATGATCTCGAGCTTGCCGGGGCGCCCCTGCGAGTGGAATTCGAGGGCCTCGGCCTCGGTATATCGAACGTTGCTTTCGGACATTTCCGCCGCGCCTTAGCGGAGAGTTCGCGGCGGAGTCACGCGCAAGCCTTCCTGTTTTCCGCGCAAGGCTGCTAGTCTTGGAAGATGGACGATGCGGAAGCGCCAGGGGAAGCTGCAGCCGATCGGCCGCAACCGAGGTTGCGCTGGCTTCTCGATACGCAGCTTCTCATGACGATCACGACGCTCGTGATCTCGCTCGCCCTTGCCTATTTCAGTTTCGTCCAGGCGGACGCGAGCCGGAAGATGCAGCGCACCGAGACCTGGCCCTATGTCTCCTACAGCACCGACAATGCTTCGGTCGATCGCAAGGACGAGATCACGTTCAGCCTGTCGAACGACGGTGTCGGCCCGGCGAGGCTCGAGGAGACGGAGTTCCTCTATGACGGAAAGCCGATGAGGGATCCCCGCGAATTCGTCGTCGGCTGCTGCTCGACAGGGCATCAGCACCTCGTCTTCACGACCGCCGATGTCGGCGGAGTCCTGAGGCCCGGCGAAAGGCGCAGTTTCATCCGTCTCGCGAGGACCACGGAGAACGAGGCGATCTGGGAGCGCCTCAACTCCGAGAGATGGAAGGTCGTCGTTCGCACCTGCTACTGCTCGATCTTCGATGATTGCTGGGTGTTCGACAGCCGGAGGAACCGCCCGGACCCGGTGAAGGCGTGTCCGGCCGGCTGGACGCAATTCCGTGAGCGGCCCGACGCGACGACGGCAAGAGGCTGACCAGCGCTCGCCCGCGACCGAAGGAATCGCTCGCCCAGCCGGTCCTTTCTGGTTACCCCTGAAACCATGGCTCGCGCCGATGCCCCGACCCCCATGATGGCCCAGTACCGCCGCCTCAAGGAGGAAGCCGGGGACGCGCTTCTCTTCTATCGGATGGGTGATTTCTTCGAGCTCTTCTTCGACGACGCAAAGCTTGCCTCGGCCTGCCTTGACATCGCACTCACCAAGCGCGGCGAGGACGCGGGAGAGCCGATCCCGATGTGCGGGGTGCCGGCCCACTCGGCCGAATCCTACCTCGCACGCCTGATCAAGGCGGGCCACAGGGTCGCGATCGCAGAGCAGATCGAGAGCCCCGCCGAAGCGCGAAAAGCGCGCGGATCGAAGGCGCTCGTCGAGCGCGCCATCATCCGCCTCGTCACTCCCGGCACTCTCACCGAGGAGACGCTGCTCGAATCCGCTTCGGCCAACTGGCTCGCGGCGATAGCCCGGGCGGGCGACGAATGGGCGATCGCCGCCGCCGACATTTCGACGGGGCGCTTCGAGCTGGTAAGCTGCAGCGAAGGAGAGCTCGCGGCGGAGCTCGCGCGCCTTTCTCCTGCGGAAACGATCGCCGATTCGCCTGTTCCGGGAGTCGCAACCTCGCCCGGGAAGGGAGGGTTCGACAGCCTTGCCGGAGAACGGCTCCTCAAGAGCCGCTTCGGACTTTCGACCCTCGATGGTCTCGGTGCGCCGGAGCGCTCGGAGGTTGCTGCAGCGGGCGGCCTTCTTTCCTATCTCGACGCGACCCAGAAGGGCGCCGGAATCCTCCTCGAGCCTCCACGGCGGATAGGCCGCGCCCAGCACATGGCGATCGATGCCGCGACCCGCGACAGTCTCGAGCTGACGCGGTCGGTCGCAGGTGGAGTCGCGGGAAGCCTCCTCGGCGAGATCGACCGCTGCCAGACCGCCGCCGGACGACGACTCCTCGCGGAGGACATTTCGGCACCGCTCACCGAGCGGAGAAGGATCGAGGAGCGGCTCGCGCTGGTCGCCTGGCTCAACGACGACGCGATCCGGCGAGAGCGCTTGAGGCAGGCGTTAAGAGCGATGCCCGACTTTGCACGGGCGCTTGCGCGGCTTGCCGCTGGCCGCGGCAGCCCCCGCGACCTCGCGCTGCTCCGGGACGGACTTGCCGGCGCTGCGAAGCTGAGGGACGAACTCGAGGGCGAGCCGGAGCGGCCGGAAATGCTGAACGAGCTCCTTCCCCGGCTCGGTGGACACGAGGCGCTCGTCGACCGGCTCCGGCGCGCCGTGATCGACTCTCCACCGATCGATCCGTCGAAGGGCGGCTATATCGCCGAAGGCTATGATCCGGCGCTCGACCGATTGCGCGAAGCAGCCTCGAACGGGCGCCGAGCGATCGCCGAGCTCGAGGCTCGCTATCGCGATTTGACCGGGATCAGCTCACTCAAGATCCGCCACAACGCCGTGCTTGGCTACCATGTCGAAGTGTCCGCCAAGCACGCCGACCGGCTGATGGCAGCCGACAGCGGGTTCACCCATCGCCAGACGCTTGCCGGAGTCGTGCGCTTCAATTCGACGGAACTCCACGAAGAGGCGAGCCGGGTCATCGAAGCCGGTTCCCATGCCCTCGCCGCCGAGGCTGCGCACGCCGAGGAGCTGACGCTCGAGTCGGTCGCTCAAGCCCATGCAATCACCGCGACGGCCGAAGCCATCGCCCGGATCGACGTCGCTGCGAGCCACGCCCATCGGGCGGCGGAAGGGAGATGGACCCTTCCCCAGCTGGCCGACGAGCCCTGTCTCGAGATCGAGGCCGGGCGCCACCCGGTGGTCGAGGCGGCGCTCGGCAAGCTCGGCGAGCGCTTTGTCGCCAACGACCTTTCGCTCGGGCAGAACGACCGCCTGTGGCTGATCACCGGCCCCAACATGGGCGGCAAGTCGACCTTCCTTCGCCAGGCCGCGCTCATTGCCGTGCTCGCACAGGCCGGGAGCTTCGTGCCGGCGCAAAAAGCGAGGATCGGGATTGTCGACCGGCTGTTCAGCCGGGTCGGCGCCTCCGACAACCTCGCTCGCGGCCGCTCGACCTTCATGGTCGAGATGGTCGAGACCGCCGCAATCCTCGCCCAGGCGAGTCCCATGAGCCTCGTCATCCTCGACGAGATCGGGCGCGGTACCTCGACCTACGATGGCCTCGCGATCGCCTGGGCTGTGGTCGAGGCGATGCACGACGAGGTGAAGTGCCGGACCTTGTTCGCGACCCACTATCATGAGCTGACGAGGCTCGCCGGAAGGCTCGACTGTCTGTCGCTTCATCACGTTCGCGCGCGGGAATGGAAGGGCGACCTCGTCCTCCTTCACGAGGTTGCGGACGGGGCCGCGGACCGAAGCTACGGAATCGCCGTGGCGAAGCTCGCGGGCCTCCCGCCGCTCGTCCTCGAGCGCGCGAAATCGGTGCTTGCGAAGCTCGAAGCGGGCCGGGACGCGACCGGCGGGATCGCGGCGGGGCTCGATGACCTGCCGCTCTTCGCTGCAACCCTGACGGCTCCCGGGAAGGTCGCCGATGCGCTTAGGGAAGCGCTCGAGGACGTCGACCCCGACAGCCTGACTCCGCGCGAAGCCCTCGACTATCTATATCGGCTCAAGAGACTGGCAGCCGAGCAAGGGTCATGAGCTTTCTCGAGATCGACAACCGGCGAGCGATCATCGACCGCCGCTCGGTTGGCGACCGCCTGGCGGCGCTGAAGCCGGGCAGGAAACTGGCCCCGGAGGCGACAGCGATCCTGAGGAGCGCGCTTGAGCATGGCCGCGCCGAGGTCGCAAGGCGCCTCGCTCTCGAGCCCGGCAACGGCCGCTCGGCCGCGCAGGCGACCGCGTTTCTTCACGACCAGCTCGTCCGTCTCGCCTACGATTTCGTGACCGGGCGGCTCGTCGGGGAGCCCGTCGAGGCCCTCGCGATCGTCGGGCTGGGCGGCACCGGACGCGGCGAGATGGCGCCATTCAGCGACCTCGATCTCATGTTCCTCACGGCAAAAGCACCGACCGCGGCCCAGGAGCAGGCTGCCGAGATGATCCTTCACCTCCTCTGGGACCTGAAGCTCAAGGTCGGCCACTCGGTCCGTTCGGCGCCGCAGCTGATCTCGCTCGCGAAGAGCGACATGACGGTCCGGACCGCGTTCCTCGAAGCACGCTGGCTGTGGGGCGACGAGAAATTGTTCGACCTCGCGATGCGGCGTTTCAGGAAGGAAGTGGTTTCAGGAAGCGCCGCGGAATTCGTCGCTGCCAAGCTCGCCGAGCGCGACGAGCGGCACGTCAAAATGGGAGACAGCCGCTATGTCGTGGAACCCAACGTCAAGGACGGCAAGGGCGGCCTTCGCGACCTCCACGCACTCTACTGGATCGGGAAATATGTGCATGGAGTCGAGAGGCCCGCCGACCTCGTCGGCGCGGGGCTTCTGACCGCCGCCGAGTTCCGCCGGTTCGATCGTGCGGAACGCTTCTTCTGGGCCGTGCGCTGCCACCTTCACCTCCTCGCGGGTCGCGCCGAGGAGCGGCTGAGCTTCGACTACCAGCGCCAGATCGCCGAGATCATGAATTATGCGGACCGGCCCGGAAAATCGGCGGTCGAGCGCTTCATGCAATTCTACTTCCTGAACGCCAAGACGGTGGGTGACCTCACGGGCCTGTTCCTCGCCCAGCTCGACGAGCAGCTCGGCAAGAAGGGTTTCCGCTTCGCGCTTCCGACCATCAGGCGCCGGCCCAAGAGGCTTGGCGGCTTCGTGCTTGACCGGGGACGCATCTCCATTCCGTCGGACGATTTCTTTCGCTCCGATCCCGTCCGCATGCTCGAGCTGTTCGCGCTCGCCGCGCGCGAGCAGCTGGAAATCCATCCGACGGCGATGCGGGCAGCGACGAGGGATGCCGTTCTGATCGACCGAGGCGTCCGGCACGATCCTCGTGCCAACGCGCTCTTCCTTGAAGCCCTCACCTCGATCAACCGGCCCGAGCTCGTCCTCAGGTGGATGAACGAAGCCGGGGTGTTCGGCCGCTTCGTTCCCGATTTCGGCCGGGTCGTCGCCCAGATGCAGTTCGACATGTACCACCATTATACGGTGGACGAGCATTCGATCCGAGCGATCGGGCTCCTTGCCGCCATCGAGCGCGGCGAGCTCAAGAAGGATCATCCGATCTCGACCGCGATCTTCAGGCAGATCGCGTCCCGGCGGGTCCTCTATGTCGCGGTCCTCCTCCACGACATCGCCAAGGGACGGGGCGGCGACCACAGCGTGATCGGCGCCGAAATCGCGCTCAAGCTCGCTCCGAGGTTCGGCCTCGATCCGGCCGAGACGGAGACGGTCTCATGGCTGGTTCGATACCATCTCCTCCTCTCCTCGACCGCGTTCAAGCGCGACCTCGCCGATCCCAAGACGATCGAGGATTTCGCACGCCAGGTGCAAAGTCCCGAGCGGCTCCGGCTCCTCCTCATCCTTACCGTCGTCGACATTCGAGCGGTGGGGCCCGGAATCTGGAACGAATGGAAGCGGACGCTTCTGAGAACATTGTTCGAGGCTGCCGAGGAGCGATTGCGACTCGGCCACAAGCAGCACGGCCGAAGCGCAATCGTCGAAGCGCGACAGAAGGAGCTGGCCGAGGCGCTAGGCTGGAAGTCGAGCGCCGTTAAGGCGCACGCGAAGCGCCTGTCGGACAGCTACTGGGTTGCAGAGCCGCTCGCCTGGCAGGTCGCAAACGCGAGGCAGGTCGCAGCCGCCGAGGCCCGTATCGGCGATGCAGTTCCCGACGTCGTCGTCGAGGACGATGCCGAAAGCGGAGCGACCCGGGTGAGCGTCTTCACGCCCGACCGCGAAGGCCTCTTCTACCGCCTTTGCGCGGGACTCGCCTCAGCGGGAGCGAACATCATCGATGCAAGGATCCACACGACGCGCGACGGGATGGCGCTCGACAACGTCCTCGTTCTCGATGGGCGCGGCCAGCCGTATCGCGACCGTCGCCAGCGCGCGCGCCTCGCCAGGGCGCTCGAAGCCGCGCTCATGAGCGCCGAGGCTCCGCCCCTGCCGTCGGCGGAGCCCGCACGCCGGACGACGGCGTTCGAGGTCGCACCTTCGGTCGCAATCGCCGAACGTGC
>DASZYL010000194.1:0-6511 GCA_035545385.1 Sphingomicrobium sp.
GGAGAATGCGAAGCGCTTCCGCGGCTTCGAGGCGCCGCTCAAGAATATCGAGGCGGTGAGGGTCGCAACGAAAAAGCCCTACAGCGAAGGGGTGATCGAGGAGCGCAAGCTCTTCATGGAACTGATGAGCGGCGAGCAATCGGCTGCCCAGCGTTATTTCTTCTTCGCCGAGCGCAAGGCCAACAAGATCGAGGGACTTCCCGAGAACACCGAGCCGCGCCCCGTCCGGAAGGTCGGGGTGATCGGCGCCGGCACCATGGGCGGCGGGATCTCGATGAACTTCCTCTCGGCCGGGATCCCGGTGACGATCGTCGAGATGAGCAAGGAAGCGCTCGAGCGCGGAACAGGAGTGATGCGCAAGAATTACGAGGCGAGCGCAGCCAAGGGGAAGCTGACCTCGGAGCAGGTCGAAGAGGCGATGGGCTATCTCCAGCCGACCCTCGATTTTGCCGAGCTCGCCGACTGCGATCTCATCATCGAAGCGGTCTACGAGAACATGGACGTGAAGAAGGAGGTCTTCGCGAGGATCGACCGGATCGCAAAGCCAGGAGCGATCCTTGCCTCCAACACCTCCTATCTCGACATCGACGAGATCGCGTCGAGCATATCGCGTCCGGCCGACGTTCTTGGGATGCACTTCTTCTCGCCGGCCAACATCATGAAGCTCCTCGAGGTCGTTCGCGGCAAGGCGACCGCGCCCGACGTGCTCCTCACCGCGATGCAGCTCGGGAAGAAGATCAAGAAGGTCCCCGTCATTGCCGGAGTCTGCCACGGCTTCATCGGCAACCGGATGCTGATGCCGCGGCAGGTCGAGGCGACCAAGCTCCTCCTCGAAGGAGCGACGCCCGAGCAGGTCGACCGGGTCCATGTCGAGTTCGGAATGCCGATGGGACCCTTCCAGATGGCGGATCTCGCGGGCGTCGACATCGGCTGGCACCGCGATCCCAATCGGATCGAGACGGTGCGCGATGCGCTTTGCGCGATCGACCGCTGGGGCCAGAAGAAGGGCGCGGGCTTTTACGATTATGATGAAAAGCGAAGGCCGAGCCCCTCGCCCGTGGTGCAGGAGATCATCGAGGATTTCGCAAGGAAGAAGGGCGTCGAGCGCCGCGAGATCAGCGACGAGGAGATCGTCGAGCGAACCCTCTACACGATGGTGAACGAAGGCGCGAAGATCCTCGAGGAAGGGATTGCCCAGCGCGCCTCCGACATCGATGTCGTGTGGGTCTATGGCTATGGCTGGCCGGTCTACCGCGGCGGCCCGATGTTCTGGGCCGACAGCGTCGGCCTTCCAAAGATCGTCGACGGCCTGAAGCGCCAGGAAGAGCGGATGAAGCCCGAGTTCAGCTTCTCGAAGCTGCTCCTCGAAAAGGCCGGGAAAGGCGAGAGCTTCACCCGTTAGTCGAGCGTGGTGCGATAGGCGCGGATCGCGAGCCCGGCGACGATCAGCATGAAGATGGTGAGCGCCGCGAGGCTCTGGAAGGATTCGCTGATCCCGACGCCTTTGAGCATCGCGCCCCTCACCACCCGGAGCATGTAGGTCACCGGAAGGAGGCTCCCGAGCCATTGCGCCCATTGCGGCATTCCGCGGAACGGGAAGAGGAAGCCCGAGAGGAGGATCGAGGGCAGGAAATAGAAGAAGCTCATCTGCATCGCCTGGAGCTGGTTGCGGGCGACCGTCGAGACGAGGAAGCCGAGGGCAAGGCTTCCGACGATGAACAGGAAGAGGCCGAGGATGAGCGCTGCCCAGCCGCCCGCCATCGGCACTCCGAAGAGGATCCGGGCAAGGCCGAGGATCAGGGTCGCCTGGACGATCCCGACGAGGACGAAGGGGGTGAGCTTTCCGACCATCACCTCGATCGGCCGGAGCGGTGTCGCAAGGAGGGTCTCCATGGTTCCCCGCTCGATCTCGCGGGTCATCGCGAGCGCGGTCATCATGACGAGGGTCATGGTGAGGATCGTTCCGACGAGCCCCGGGACGATATTGTAGGACGTCTCGTTCTCGGGGTTGTAGCGGTCCTGGACGACGACCTCGAACGGCCTCTTCGACTGTCCCTGCTGCGCAAGCGGCCCCTTGAGGTCGTGGCGGAGCGCATAGCGCGGCAAGTTGGCGAGCGCCGAGACCGCGGGACCCGTCGCAGCGGGATCGGACGCATCGGCTTCGACGAGGATCTGCGGGTTTTCGCCGCGCACGACGTCGCGCGTGAAATCGCCGGGGATGGTGATCGCGAACTGGACCTTCCCCTGTTCGATCAGCCGGTTGAGCTCGGCCGGGGTCGCGACGGCCTCGACGATGTCGAAATATTCGCTGTTCTTGAGCGAGGCGAGGACGGACCTTGAGAAATCGCCCTGGTCCTGGACCAGCACCGCGGTCGGCAAGTGCTTGGGATCGGTGTTGATCGCATAGCCGAAGAGGAGGAGCTGGAGGATCGGGATCCCGATGATCATCGCGTAGGTGAGGCGGTCGCGGACGAGCTGGGTGAATTCCTTCGAAAGGACCGCGAGGATCCGCGATAGGGAAATCCCGGTCACGCCGCTTCGTCCACCCTGCCTCGGACCTGGCTTCGCATCAGGTGGATGAAGACATCTTCGAGGCTCGGCTCGACCTCGACCCAGTGCCAGGGTTCGCGCCGGAAGGGCTCGATCGCTTTTTCGAGCGCCTTCCTGTCGGTCCCGCTGACGTGGAGCGCGGGCCCGAAGGGTGAAACCATCTCGATCCCGCTCTTGCCCTTGAGATCGCGGGCAAGGCGGTCGGCGCGCGGACCCTCGGCTTCGAACGTGACGAGGTGGGAATCGGCGATGAGCTGGTCGGCGGTCCCGCGAGCGATGAGGTCGCCGTTGAAGATGTAGGCGATGTCGTGGCAGCGCTCGGCCTCGTCCATGTAATGGGTCGAGACGAGGACGGTGATCCCGGTGTCCGAAAGGGCGTGGATCTCGTCCCAGAAATCGCGTCTCGCCTGAGGGTCGACGCCGGCGGTCGGTTCATCGAGAAGGAGGAGCCTTGGCGAATGGAGCGTCGCGGCGGCGAGCGCGAGGCGTTGCTTCCAGCCGCCCGAGAGCTGGCCCGCGAGCTGCTTTCGCCGGTCCTTGAGGCCGAGCTTCTCGAGCGCCTCGTCGACCCGCTGGTGGACCCGGTCGAGGCTGTAGACCCTGGCGATGAAGGCGAGATTCTCCTCGATCGTCAGGTCCTCGTAGAGCGAGAAGCGCTGGGTCATGTAGCCGGTCTGGCGCTTGATCGCCGCGGCTTCTCGCGGGAAGTCGAGGCCGAGCACCGTTCCAGTGCCGCTGTCGGGCGTCAAGAGCCCGCAGAGCATCCGCAGAGTCGTCGTCTTTCCCGAGCCGTTGGGCCCCAGGAAGCCGGTGATATGCCCTTCCTCGATCTTCAAGGCGACGTCCCTGACGACGCGGTGCCCCCCGAAGCTCTTGTTGAGGCCCGAGACGTCGATCGCGAGAGTCACGGCAGCGGCTCGACCTCGACCGGCTGGCCGGGGTTCAGATTGTCGGGGTTGGTGGGATAGGCCTCGACCATGAAGACCATCCTGTCCCTGCTGTCGCGGCTGAAGATGATCGGGGGAGTGAACTCCGAATCCGGGCTGACATAGCCGATCCGGGCATTGAGCCCGCCCTTGCAGCCGTCGCACGAGAAACGGACGGTCTTGCCCGGCCGGTAATGCGAGACCTTCGCTTCGGGGACGAAGAACCGGACCTTCACCTTGTGGTCGGGAATGATGCTGACGATCGCCTGGTTCGCGGGCACCCATTCGCCGACCTGGAAATAGACCTGCTCGACCCGGCCTGCCGCCGGAACGGCGGGCGACAGCTGGCCGACCTTGATGTCGACGCTCCGCTTGCCGCCGACCGCCTGCCGGGTCTTCGCCTTCGCCTCAGCGATCTCGGCGCGGCGAGCGTCGGCGGTCTTCTTGGCCGCAACGACATTGGCGTTGGCTTCGCGAAGCGCCGCCCGGGCCTTGTCGAGGTCGGTATTGGCAATTGCGGCGGGATCGTCGCGCTTCACCGATTCGAGCCGGGCGAGGTTCTGCCGAGCATTTTCGGCGACCGCCTGGTTTGCCGCGACATTCGCTTCCGCCTGCCTCAAATTGGCTTCGGCAGTCGAGATCTGAGTCTCGTTCGCCCTGATGTTCGCGCTCGCCTGCTCACCTTCGGCTTCGAGAGTCGCGGGCTCGATCCGGAAGGCCGGCTGGCCTGCAGAGACCCGCTGCCCGTCGACCAGCCAGACCGATTCGAGCGTGCCCGCGACGGGTGCGGCGAGGTCGAGATTGTCCCCGACGATATAGCCCGAGAGATAGGGGGTTCGCGGCCTTGGCCCGAACAATCTCCAGGCGACCACCGCCGCTGCGACGATGACGATGATGATGAGAAGCGGACGAAGTCGCTTCATGGCTCTGCCCCCTCCTGGGCGGTGGTGGTCCAGCCGCCGCCAAGCGCCTTGTAGAGCGCGACCGTGTCGCGCGCCTCCGCGCCCCTCGTCTCGAGTGCCCTCATTTCCAGTCCAATGCGCCTCGACTGCGCCTGGAGGACGTCGGAATAGGTGACGAGCCCGCCCGAATAGCGTGTGCGTGCGATCTCTTCGGCGCGGCTCGCGGACTTGAGCGCTCCCTCAAGCTCGCCAAGCTCCCTTCGGTCATTGTCGATCCTTGCGAGCGAGTCCTCGACGTCCTTCAGCGCGGAAAGGATGGTCTTTCGATAGGAAAGGAGCGCCTGCTCCTGCTGGGCAGTCCTGACGTCGATCCTCGCGCGAGTCCGGCCGGCGTTGAAAATCGGCCAGTCGACCGCTGCCCCGCCCGAGAAGTTGCGGCTTCCCCATTCGAGGAGGGTCGCGAGCGCCGTGCTGACGAGGGCGGGCGCCGCGCTCAGCGAGAATCGAGGATAGAGGTCGGCGGTCGCGACCCCGATCTCGGCGCTCGCCGCTGCGAGGTTGCGCTCGGCCGCCCTGATGTCGGGCCTGCGCCTCAGGAGATCGGAAGGAAGGCCCGCGGGGACCTCGGGAGGGGAGGGAAGCGAGGCGGCCGCTGGTCCAAGCTCGGCGATGAGCGCCTGCGGCGTATCGCCGGTAAGGACTGCGATCTTGTGGATCTGGGCCTCGGCCTCGGCGCGAAGCGGGGGGACCGCGGCCTTCGCGCTCGAAAGCTCGGCACTCTGCTGCTCGAGGTCCTGGCCGGTCACAAGCCCGCCGCGGACCCGGGCCGAGACCAGCTTGAGCGATCTTTCCTGCCGCTCGACTTCGCTCTGGGCGACCCCGATCTGTTCCTGGAGCGACCTCAAGGCGAGATAAGCGCTCGCGACCTCGGCCGCGGTCGAGACCTCGGCGTCGCGATGGCTCCAGATGGCGGCGCCCGTCCTTGCCCGTGCGGCTTCGATCTCGCGCCGGGTCTTTCCGAAGAGGTCGAGCTCCCAGCTCGCATCGAAGCCGACCCGGAAGGTCGTGAATTCCGAACCCGGGAGCCCGAACCCCGCGCCGTTCCCGCCTCCGCCCGAGGTGGGCGGCAGGGGAATCGCATGTTCGCTGATCCGCTGGTGAGTGATCGAGCTGTCGGCCGTCACCGAGGGAAGCGCCGAGGCGCCGGCAACGCGCTCCTCTGCCCTTGCTTCGCGGATCCGCGAGGCCGCGGTAGCGATATCGAGGTTCTGTGCCAGGGCGCGGCCGATGAGCCGGTCGAGCTCGGGATCGCCAAAGGCGGTCCACCAGGAGCCAAGTTGGGCCTCTGAAGGAACCGCGGCCAGGTGGGGCTCGGCATAGGAGGAAGGAACCGCCGTCTCGGGGCGCGAATAATCGGGTCCGGCCGTGCAGGCGGAGAGGAGCGCTCCGAGAAGGGCTGGATAAGGCTTCTTCATCCCGCGCCCCGCACGAGAAGGCCTTCGAGTACCGCACCCGCATGCTGGCTTGCGAGCCTTTCCAGGTCGACCGGCTCTCCTCCCACCGGCACCAGTGTCGCGCTCCACAGCGCCCCGAGGATCATCGGGCCCATGAGGGTGAAGGCATAAAGCCTCGGGTCCCCGGGGCGGACCTCGCCGCGTTCCTGCGCCCCGGCGACAAGCGCCGCCATCGCTCCGATCGCCTTGGAAGCCACTTCGTCGTGCCAGACCCGGGCAAGCTCGGGGAAGTTTCGCGATTCCCCGATCACCATCTTGGCGACCGCTCCGACCGGGACCTTCCCGATGTTCTGGGCAAAGCCGGCGAGGAAGGCGGGGATGACCTTCGCGAAAGGGATGTCGGCGGAGGCGACGGCCGAGGTGATCGCCTCGACGTTGGGAGCGATCGAATCCCTGATCACCGCCCGGAACAGCTGCTCCTTGTCCTCGAAATAGAGGTAGAGCGTTCCCTTGGAGACCCCGGCCCGCCGGGCGATCTCCTCGAGCCTTGCCGCCGCAAAGCCTTTTTCGGCGAAGACCTCGAGCGCCGCCGCGCAGATTTCGCGCGGTCTGTCCTCGGCGCGTCGTTGCCAGCGGGGTTGTTTGCGAGTCATAACTGACCGGTCAGTTATATACTCTC
>DASZYL010000195.1:0-5500 GCA_035545385.1 Sphingomicrobium sp.
CTGCTATATTCGGTGATCGAGCCGCTCAGCGTGTAGATGAGTGCCGGGCGGTCCTTGTGGCTGTGGAGGGGAACGATCCCGCCCGGCTGAACCACCAGGCGGCGGGTACGAAGCTCGCGTCCATCGACTCCGATTTCGGGGCCGAGGTCGACCGAGGAGATCACCGTGTCGGTGACGCCCTTGGGCATGGTCGGCGCATTGGCGAGATCCATGGACCCAGGCCTCGGGCACTGGCCGGCAATCGCGGGCGAAGCGAAAGCCGAAGCCGCGGCAACGGCAATGGCGGCCGTCGCAAGCTTGGTCGTGAAATTGAACATTGCCGTCTCCTAAGAAGCGTTCTCAAAAATCTGCTTCGTCGCGGAAGGCCGGGCTGCAGGATGCGAGGGTGTCTCGTTTCTTCCCGTGCGCCATCGGCTGAGGAGCCGGCCTTCGCGACGCATCATCAAAATGAAGGAGCCTCGCGCTGTGCGGAAATCAGAAGTCGGCATGGGTTCGATGCACGAAACGCATTTCCGCAAATCGCTCCCGATCCGCATCCTATGCCGAACGCTGACAAAGGAGTGCAGGCATGGACATGCAGGTCCAGGAACGTTTGGATGTCACGAAGCCGCTCGCCCACCGCGTCGCGATCGTGACGGGCTCGACGAGCGGCATCGGCCTCGGGATCGCAAGGGCGCTCGCTTCCGCGGGCGCTCACGTCGTTATCAACGGCCTTGGGAAGCCCGATGACATCGAGCGGGTGCTTGCCGGGCTCGAGAACGACCACCCCGGGAGCCGCATCGTCTATAATGATGCGAACCTCATGAGCGGCGAGGAGGCCGCGGGCCTCGTCACGCAGACGATCGCCGGCTTCGGGCGCGTCGACATCCTCGTCAACAATGCCGGCATCCAGCACGTGAGCCCCATCGAGACCTTTCCGCCGGAAAAGTATGAAGCGATCATCGCCCTGAACCTCTCGGCCGCCTGGCACACGAGCCGGGCAGCCTTCGCCTCGATGAAGGCGAATGGGTTCGGGCGGATCATCAACGTCGCTTCCGCGCACGGCCTCGTCGCTTCGCCCTTCAAGAGCGCCTACGTCGCTGCAAAGCACGGGATCATCGGCCTCACCAAGACGATCGCGCTCGAAGGCGCCGAGCACAACGTCACCTGCAACGCGATCTGCCCCGGCTACGTCTGGACGCCGCTCGTCGAGAACCAGATCGACGACACTGCAAGAGCGCGCGGCATCACGCGCGAGGAGGTCATCCGCGATGTCCTCCTTGCAGCGCAGCCAAACAAGCGCTTTGCCGAAGTCGACGAGCTCGGCGCCCTAGCCGTGTTCCTGTGCACGCCGGGCGGACGCTCGATCACCGGCGCTGCCCTGCCGGTCGACGGCGGCTGGACGGCGCACTGAGATTTTCGATGAAGACCGTGAAGCGCCCCCACGTCGTGATCGTCGGCGCCGGCTTTGGCGGCCTCTCGGCCGCCAAGCGGCTCGCGGACAAAGAGGTCGACGTGACGATCGTCGACAGGCGCAACCACCATCTCTTCCAGCCGCTCCTCTACCAGGTCGCGACTGCTGCGCTTTCGCCTGCGGATATCGCGGGGCCCATCCGGGCGATCTTCTCGCGAGCCCTGAACGTTCGAGTGCTGCTCGATGAAGTGACGGGTGTCAGGCCCCGCGAGAACGAGATCGAGCTCAAGAGCGGTGGAAAGCTCGACTACGACTGGCTCATCCTCGCGACCGGCGCGAGGCACAGCTATTTCGGGAAGGATGAATGGAGCGCCAGTGCTCCTGGGCTGAAGTCGATCGAGGACGCGCTCGCGATAAGGCGACGGATCCTTCTCGCTTTAGAAAGGGCCGAAACCGAGACGGACCCTCGGCGACGCGAGGCCCTGCTGACCTTCGTCGTGATCGGCGGCGGTCCGACCGGGGTGGAAATGGCGGGCTCGATCGCCGAGCTCGCCCGGCGCTCGGTGTCCCGCGACTTCAGGAGCATCACTCCTCGCTGCTCGAGGGTCATTCTCGTGGAAGCGGGCGAGCGCCTGCTTCCTGCCTTCCCACCGCAATTATCCCAGGTCGCAAGAAGATCGCTTGAAGAGCTCGGAGTCGAGATCCGGCTCGTAACGCCGGTCAAGGACATCGGCGAGGGCCATGTCGAATGCCTGAGCGAGATCATTTTCGCCGACACCATCGTCTGGGCCGCGGGCGTCATGGCATCGCCGGCGGCCGAGTGGCTGGAGGCCGCCTCCGACAGGAACGGCCGGGTCCATGTCGAACCTGATCTTCGCGTTCCGGGGCATTCGAACATCTTCGCGATCGGCGATACCGCATGCGCTTCGGGAGGCGTCGGTGAGACCCTCCCGGCGATTGCACCGGTAGCAAAGCAGCAGGGCCGCTTCATCGCCGATCTCATCTTGGGGCGCCGTTCCGACGCCTTCCACTATCGTGACTTCGGGAAACTCGCGACGATCGGCCGAAGCCGCGCCGTCATCGACTTGGGCGACCTTCGCCTCTCGGGCTTCATCGCCTGGCTCTTTTGGTCGTTCGCCCACGTCTGGTTCCTGATCGGCTTTCGAAGCCGGCTCGCGGTCACCATCAACTGGCTCTGGAATTACCTCACCTATCAACGAAGCGCGCGGCTGATCACCGGGGAAATCACGGCTCCGCCGACCCGGGCGCTCGCGCGCCGGCTCGAAAGGAAATGCGCATGAAATCGCTCGCGAGCGAAGTGGCCGAGCTCGGCCAGACCGTGCTCGTCCTCCAGGGCGGAGGTGCGCTCGGCGCCTACCAGGTCGGAGTCTATGAAGCGCTCCACGAGGCTGGCATTGCCCCCCAATGGGTGATCGGAACCTCGATCGGCGCCATCAACGCCGCGCTGATCGCGGGAAGCAAGCCCGATGAGCGGGTCGGAAAGCTCTGCGAATTCTGGTCGCGCGTGACGAACGACATGTTCGTGCCGGGAGGGCTCCCGGCCTGGCTCGCGACGGCAACGAGGAACATGCTCGCGATCACGAGCGGAGTGCCGGCCTTCTTCAGCCCGAACCCGCTCGCGTTCCTGAGCCCGCACTACAATCTCGGCGCTGAATCCTCCGGCTATTACTCGGTCTCGCCGCTTCGCCGGACGCTCGAGGAGCTGGTCGACGTCGACCAGCTCAACAGCGGAAAGACGAGGATCACGGTCGGGGCCTCCTCGGTCCGGACCGCCGAGATGCGCTACTTCGATTCGCGCGACATGCCGCTCTCGATCGACCATGTCCTCGCGTCTGGCGCTCTTCCGCCGGGATTTCCGCCGGTCAGGATCGATGGCGAGCTCTACTGGGATGGAGGCATTCTTTCGAACACTCCCGTCGAGGTCGTCTTCGACGACAACCCGCGCCGGAGCGGGCTCGTTTTCGCGGTCCACATCTGGAACCCGCACGGGCCCGAGCCCGAGACGATGTGGGAGGTCATGAACCGCCAGAAGGACGTCCAATATTCGAGCCGGGCGGCGGCGCACATCAAGCGCCAGCGCCAGCTTCACCGGATGCGCCACGTGATCGCCGAGCTCGGCAAGATGGTCCCCGACGAAAAGCGCCGCGACAATCGCTTCGGCGAAATGGCGTCCTACGGCTGCCTTACCCGGATGCATGTCGTACGCCTCCTTGCTCCAGCCCTCGACTACGAGGACCACAGCAAGGACATCGACTTCAGCGCCGGCGGCATCCGCCGCCGCCGCGAGGCGGGCTACGACGACACGATGAAGACGTTGAAGAACGCGCCCTGGCGTGCTCCCGTCGACGAGATCGAGGGCTTCATCCTTCATGAAGCGAGCGGCGGCCGAATGGTCGAGACCGCCGCTTCGCGTTGAGAAACAGCGATGCTTCAGCTCACCAATGCGAGGCGCTCCATCGCCGTCATCCTGGGGTCGGTTAGGCGCGAGCGAATGGGAATGCGCGCGGCACGGCTCGTGGTCCGCGAGCTCAAGGATCGAGGCCACGACGTCGAGCTGGTGGATCCGCTCGAGCTTCGGCTTCCCTTGCTCGACCGGATGTACAAGGAGCATCCTCCGGGCGAGGCTCCAGAGGATCTCGAGCGTCTTGCCGGGCTCTACCGGAGCGTCGACGGCTTCCTCGTCGTCAGCGCCGAATATAATCACGGCATTCCGCCGGCGCTCAAGAACCTCCTCGACCATTTCCTCGAGGAATATTTCTGGAGACCGTCGGGGATCGTCTGTTATTCGGCCGGCGCGTTCGGCGGGGTCCGAGCCGCGATGCAGCTTCGAATGACGCTTGCGGAGCTTGGAATGCCGAGCGTTCCAAGCATCCTTCCGATCCCGCGCATCGGCGAGACGATCGCAGAGGACGGGAGCGCCCCCGAGTTCATCGTCCGCTCGATGAACCGCTTCTTGGACGAGTTCCTCTGGTACGCCGGAGCTCTTGCCGAGGCGCGGGTTGGCGGAACGCCTTACTGACTGCTCGATGCGCGCCGCGCATCGAGATCATGCCCAATCGCGATTTTTCAGCGGACCCTCGAACAGCGACAATCCGCCGGTACCTTTAAAAGGAGATTGGCAGATGCGCCCGAGACTGAAGAAGCTCGAATCGAAATTCCTCGCCGTCCTCATGCTCGCGGGCCCCGCGACCGTGCTCTCGGCTGCCGCTGCTCCCGCGAAATCGGCGGTGCCGGTTGCCGCCGCCCACGCCGACGGGGTGGTCAAGCAGAAGAGCGACTATGGCTTCGAGGAGACGATCGTCCGGATCAAGGCGGACATCGACGCGAAGGGCATCCGCTTCTTCGACGAGATCGACCAGGCTGGGCTCGGCGACAGCGCCAAGCTTCCCATCAACCGCTCGACCCTCCTCCTCTTCGGAAATCCTCCGCTTGGAGTCCAGTTCCTCCAGTCGAACCCCGTCGCCGGCCTCGACTGGCCCGTGCGCATGCTTGTGACGCAGGACGACGACGGATCGGTCTGGGTGAGCTGGACCGACTTCAACTTCGTCGCGGGACGCTACCAGCTTCGTGACCGCGATCCCCAGATCAAGATGGCGAGCGAGGTCGCTGCCTCGATCGCTTCAGCCGCAAGGAAACAGCAATGAAGACGATGCCCTCACAAGAGCGCATGCTCGGCCCAATCGCGCGAAGGGACCTCGTTACGATCCTCAATTACGTCAATCGGAGCGGACGCAGCCAGGGCTGCGTCGATGGGAGTTTCGGGCGCCCGGAGATCCACCTCGACCGACTTGCGGCCGCTGCCCGGATGCAATGACGACAAGCCCTGCCAATCCGAGCCAGGGGAGCCTTCCGCAGCTGAGCGGGAGGCTCCTTTGGTCTTACCGACTGGCGTGGGGCGCGCTCGCCATTGGAGCGGTCCTCGAGTCGATACTCATCGGACTCCAAATTTCTGCTCACCCCGCGATCGCGGGCTTGAGGCTCCTCAAGAGCGTGGTTCTCGTGAGCGTCGCGGCGATCCTGCTTCACCGCCGGCAAAGGGACCCGGTCGCGGCGCTTCTTGCGCTCGCCTTTCTTGCGTGGACGATC
>DASZYL010000196.1:0-10956 GCA_035545385.1 Sphingomicrobium sp.
TTATCCAGGAAAATGTCCGCTCAAGCGGCAATTCGGCGACCATCGACGAACATCCCGGGGCCGCCCGGCACATAAGGGCAAGGGCTTGCGACTTTGCCGCGGGTGACGAGCTGCTCCCCGCCGGCCGGCTCCTCGACCCCCGAGGGATCGTCGCCGCTGCAGCTGCGGACGTGGCGGAGCTAAAGGTTCATCGCCGGCCGCTCGTCACGATCCTCGGCACCGGCGACGAACTCGCCGAGCCGGGCAGTGCCCGGGACAACGCCGACACCATTCCCGAGAGCGTCTCTTTGGGGGTCGCTGCCCTTGCCAGCCTGTGGGGCGCCCAATGTGTCGGGCGAAGCCGTTTGGGCGATGACCTCCCGGTGATGCTGAAGGCCGCCGAGGCCGCACTTGTCCAATCCGATCTTGTGGTTGTCACCGGCGGCGCCTCGGTCGGAGAGAAGGATTTCGCAAAGGCCATGTTCGAGCCTCTGGGCCTCGAGCTCCTTTTCTCCAAGCTATCGATCAAGCCGGGAAAGCCGGTGTGGCTTGGGCGCGCACGCGAGAAGCTCGTCATGGGGCTTCCTGGCAACCCGACATCGGCGCTCGTGACGGCGCGCCTGCTCCTCGCCCCCCTTCTTTGCGCAATGAGCGGCAGGCCGATCGAAGCCGCGCTCGACTGGCGAACCATGCCGCTCGCCGCGCCGCTCGGTGGGTGCGGCGCCCGCGAGACCTTTCACCGCGCCAGGCTGAGCGACGGAGCAGCAGAAATCCTCGCCTTCCAGGATTCGAGCGCCCAGAAGGCGCTTTCTGAAGCCGACCTCCTCGTCCGCCAGCACGCCAACGCGCAGGCGGTCGAAGCGGGTGAGCTCGTCGAGGTACTCGACTTCTAGCTGTCGGCGAGTTCCTCGGCCCTCAAGAGCTCGCTCTTGGTGTTGATGTTGAAGAAGGGGTCGACAGGCTCCGAGCCCCATTGGACCTCGCAAAAACCGACCTCGGCCGCGAACGCTTTCAGCGATCTTCGATCGCTTGCCAGATAGTCCTGAAGCACACTCCTGGCGGACGTGCGCCAAAGGGCGCAAACCGGGTGCAAACGCCCATTGCTGCTCGCCATGGCGCAATTGCTCTTAGCGACGGCGTCGAGGAGCCGGTCGAGGAGATCGACCGGCAGGAACGGGCTGTCGGCTGGAATGGTGAGGACGAACTCGCGGCCAGACCTCGCTCCGAACCTTAATGCCGACGCCAGCCCTGCGAGAGGGCCCGCGATGAGCGGCTCGTCGGTGATGATTTGGGCATCCACATCTTCGAGCTGACGAGGGTCGCGAACCGCGACGGCAACTTCGTTCGACCAGGTCCGGGCAGCTCGGAGCGCGCGATCGATCAACCGCTCGCCGGCGAGCCGCCGGATGGGCTTGTTGCCACCGATCCGGCTGCCTTCGCCCCCGGCAAGGACAACGACGGCGACATTGGCAGGCGCCGCGAGGCTGGTCGGGTCCATGCCCCCGGCCCTAATGGGGTTTAGTCCGAAAGCTCAAGCGCCCGCTTCGGCGAGCTGCTCGAGCTTCTGGCGGTCGAGGATCTGGACCGAGTCGAGAGCTTCCAGCCGTATGACCCGATCGCGTTTTAGGGCGGAGATCACTCGGCTGACGGTTTCCTTGGTAAGACCAAGATAGTCCGCGATGTCCGATCGGCTCATCGGCAGCCGGACGAGGCCATCGCGGCGCTTTGCCGACTGCCCGGCGCGTTCGTCGAGAAGCAAGAGGAAGGTCGCGATCCGTTCGCTCGCACTCTTTCGGCCGAGCAGCACGAATTGCTGCTGGGCCGCAGCGAGCTCATGGGCGGCCATCCGGTAGAGCTCGCGTTCCATCGCCGAATCGTCTTCGACGAAATCGTCAAAGCGAGCGCGCGGGAACCAGCATAATTGGGAATGCTCGACCGCCTCGGCTGTGAAGGCATGCTCGTCGTCGATGCTGATCCCGAGGAAGTCGCCCGGATGGAGGAAGCCGGTGACCTGCCGGCGCCCGTCCGCGAGGAGCTTGTAGAGCTTGAGCGTGCCCTTCGTCAGCGTGAAGACGCGCGTTGCGGGATCGCCCTCGTGGAACAGGGACTGGCCGGGCACGAGCTTGAGGGTCCATCCAAGATTCCTGAACGTCTCGAGCCTCGCGCAGTCGAGGACCCCGCAGACGGCCTTGTCGCGAACCTCGCACCCTTGGCAGGGATGCCCGGCAGGCAAGGGTTCGATACGACGGGCCGATGCGAGCATGAGAGTCGATCCTTCGTGACCATGCTTTTGATGTGGATCATTCGATACGGTGATTTGGCTCATCGCCCGATACGCATTGTCCCTTAGTCGTGGTGAGGAGGGGATTTTGCCCGTGGCGCGCTTTGCGATCGAACATCTAAGCGGCGACCAGCTTCACGACGCCTGGCCGGTCGTTCGAATGGCCAACGCCCATGCCAATTGCGACTGGTGGGTGTCGGAGGCGAGGGAGCTCATCGAGCGCGGAGGCGGGATTCTCGCCGCTCGCGCACCCGATGAAAGCATCCACGGCGTCGCCACCTATTCGATTGCAAGAAAACCGCTCCTTGGACGGGTCCTCGCGGTCGACACGCTGATCAGCTTCGAACTCAGCCGCCGAGCTCCGGCGAGGCACGCGCTCTACGAATCGCTGGAACTGCTCGCGGCCGCATTCGAGTGCCGAAGCATCGTTCTTCCGCTCCACTCCAGGGGCCACGTGCGGCATCGAAGGAAAAGGCTGTACGGGCTGCCCGATTCCGGCCCCCAGCCCGATCCGGGCTGAGCTACCCCTTTGATCAGGGGTGCGAATCGCACTTGTGATCCAGCCTCGCGTGCATGATCGTCGAGATGAAGGCGTAACCGGGATCGTCGGTCCGCTGGATGTTGCCGACGATTGTCGTCCAGCTCTCGCCGTCCTCGTGGGCCATGAACCTGCTGACGGTGTCCGCGACGAATCCTGGAAGGTCCATGCCGGTGCGCTCGGCCTCGGCGGCCAGGCGCTCCGCGAGCTCCGGCTCGAGTGACTGGACGTCGAGTGGAAAGTCGCTCTGCGCGGTCATGGCGAGCTTGATGACCTTGCCAAGGAGCATCACTGCACCAGGGGAGTGTCGGCGGCGGCGAGGTCAATCCCTTCGATCCTCGCTCGGGCGCTCAGGAGCTGGAGATATTGCGCGATTGCGCGGCGCTTGGATGTCTTCCGCAAATGCTCGGCGATCCAGCCCCGGGCCTTCTCCAGCGGAAGCACGGTCGCGGGGGCTCGGTCGTCGAGGCGGAGCACGTGATAGCCGTGGCGCGAGCGGACGAGGCTGATCGAGCCGACCTCCATGGTTGCCATGGCGCGCTCGAGTTCGGCGTTGGTGTCTCCCTTCCTCACGAGCCCCAGCGATCCACCCTGCTCCTTCGACGAGCAGGCGGAATGTCTTAGCGCGAGCTCGGCGAAGCGATCAGGGTCCTTGATCACCTCTTCGAGGACCGCCTCGGCTTTCCGCTTTGCCTCGGCGCATGCTTCCTCGTTGCTCGAGCGAGCGGGAAAGAAGACATGCGCGGCGCGGTAGAGCGCGGGCGAGGTGAACTGGAGCCCGTTTCGGCGGTAATAGCGCGCAACCTCGTCCTCGGTCGGCTCGGGAACGCGGACTTCGGCATCGATCAGGTTGGCGATCCGCTCGTCCTCGGTTGCTCCGGCGATCTCGCGCTCTTGCACCCGCTGAATGAGCAGCTCGCGAATGACGAGCGCGGTCGCGGCCTCGCGCTCGGCATCGTCGCGCGACGGCGCTGGATGATGCTGCATCTCACGGCCGATCGCGGCTTCCTCGATCCTTACTCCGTTGACGCTGATCACTAGGCTGCTTCCTTTCTGCCTGGGCGCGAGAGGTGTTCGGGACGGAAACTGCGACGCGCGACATAGGGGAGCAGGTCCTCGTCCTCGGCGACGGGCGGGGCGCGTCTCTTGGTGCGAACCACCTGGTAGTTTCGGAAGAGATAGCCGACCGGCGCACTCCAGACGTGCACCAGGCGGGTGAAGGGGAAGATGAGGAAATCGTGAAGCCGAGGACCATGTGCAGCTTGAACACCAGGGGCACTCCCGCGATGAGCGACGGCTCGGGCCGAAAAGTGACGATCCCCTGCACATAGTTCATGAACTTGACCATCATCGTTCCGTCGAGGTGGCCGAGCGACAGGGGGATGGTCAGCATCCCGAGAGAAAGCTGGGCGAAGAGGATCAAAAGGACGGCGATGTCGCTGACGCTGGAGCTTCTCCGGATCCGGCTGTCGAACAGTCGGCGGTGAAGCAGCATGACGAGGCCGACGAAGCAGGAAGTGCCGAAGAGGCCGCCGACGACGATCGCCATCAGCTGCTTGAAGCCGTGGCTGATCCCGAGGAACTCGAACAGTGCGACCGGCGTCAGGAGCCCGACTGCATGGCCGACGAGGATCCCGAGGATGCCGACGTGGAACAGCACCGAGCCGGCGATCAGCTGCCTTCGGCGCAAGAGCTGGCTCGACTTGGATCGCCAGCCATATTGATCGGTCTCGAAGCGCACGAGGCTCCCGATCAGGAATGTCGTGAGGGCGATGTACGGATAGATGCCGAACAAGGCCTGGTGAACGAAACTTCCCATGGTCAAGCTCCCGCTCTTGCGCGTTCGGCGGCCGGGCCCCGCGCCTCGGCGCGTGCATAGGGGCAGTCCTTGAGCGCGGACCCAGCGGTAAAATCGACCGGCTCCTCGGCCCATTGCCTGTCCAGCTCGTCGAGGTCCTTCGGGTCCTCTTCCTCGCCGGCGAGGATGGCCTCGACCTCGTCATTTTCAGCGGCGCGGTTCGCAAGCGATGCAATCGCCGAAAGCAGCGCCGCATAGGTGGAATCCCGCTCTTCGAGGCGGATCCGAAGCGCCTCGATGATCTCGAGCGCGTCGGTGAGATAGCGCCGGGCGTGCACTTCCGGAATGACGCTCAGGAACTCGAGGAACAGCGGCAGATAGTCGGGCATCTCGGCCGCGTTCAGCTCGAACCCGTTCATCCGGTAGGTGAGAGCCAGGTTGACCATCGCCTGGCCGCGGTCGCGGCTTTCACCATGGCTGTGCTCGTAGAGATGAAGGGCGAGGCGCTTCGACCGGTCGAACAGGCCGGTCCAATATTCCTCGAGGTCCATGATGTCATTGGAGCGGAGCCGGTCGATGAAGGCTCGAACGCCCTCTAACTCCCGAGCCGCGAGCGCCCGTTCCTCGCCGAGCGCCTGCTCGATCTCGTCGGCGGCTTCCTGCAATTGAGGAGTCGGATAGTCGAGCAGAGCGCCCAATGCCTTGAAGGTGATCATGCCGCCTTCCTCTTCCCCGGGATCGGCACGTGCCCGACCTTCTTCGGGCTTCCGAACAGGCTCGGCTCGGTCCGCCCGCCGCCGCTGCAGCCGTTTCCGAAGCTGAAGCCGCAGCCACCCTTGATCTCGTAGGCGTTCTCGCTGACCTCGCGGTGCGAGGTCGGGATCACGAACCGGTCCTCGTAATCGGCGAGCGCGAGGTAGCGGTACATCTCGTCGACCTCGGCCTGCGTCAGCCCGGCCTGTTCGAGCACCTCGAGGTTGGCCAGGCCCTCGACTTCGCGGTCGCGCATGTGAATGCGCATCGCGAACATCTTTCGAAGCGCCTCGATGATGGGTTGCTCCTTGCCGGCGGTCAGCAGGTTGGCGAGATATTTGACCGGCACTCGCAGGGACTCGATGTCGGGGATCTCGCCGTCGAACCCGATATGGCCGCGCTCGGCGACATTCTGGATCGGTGACAGCGGCGGCACGTACCAGACCATCGGCAGCGTGCGATATTCGGGGTGGAGCGGGAAGGCGATCTTCCACTCCATCGCCATTTTCCAGATCGGCGACAGCTTGGCGGCCTCGAGCCAGTTGTCGGCAATTCCGTCGGCGCTCGCCTGGGCGATCACCGCCGGGTCATTGGGGTCGAGGAAGATCTCGAGCTGCTTTTCGTAAAGGTCCTGTTCGTCCTCGGTCGAGGCGATCTCCTCGATCCGGTCCGCGTCATAGAGGATGACTCCGAGATAGCGGATTCGGCCGACGCAGGTCTCGGCGCAAACGGTCGGGAGCCCGGCCTCGACGCGCGGGTAGCAGAAGATGCACTTCTCGGCCTTCCCGCTTTTCCAATTGTAGTAGATCTTCTTGTACGGACAGCCCGAGATGCACATGCGCCAGCCGCGGCACTTGTCCTGGTCGATGAGGACAATCCCGTCTTCTTCGCGCTTGTAGATCGATCCCGATGGGCAGGCGGCGACGCAGGTCGGGTTGAGGCAGTGCTCGCACAGCCTCGGCAGGTAGAACATGAACGTCTTCTCGAACTGGCCGTAGACCTCTTTCTCGATGTCGGCGAAGTTCGAATCCTTCGATCTCTTGGAAAATTCGCCGCCTAGGATCTCCTCCCAGTTCGGGCCCCACTCAATCTTTTCCATGCGCTCGCCGGTGACGAGCGAACGCGGACGGGCGGTCGGGAAGGTCTTCATCTCCGGCGCTGACTGGAGATGATCGTAGTCGAAGGTGAAGGGCTCGTAATAATCGTCGATCTCGGGAAGGTCGGGGTTCGCGAAGATGTTCGCGAGCACCCGCCAGCGCGCTCCGATGCGGGGCTCGATCTTGCCGCTCTTCCTGCGCCTCCAGCCACCCTTCCATTTCTTCTGGTTCTCCCATTCCTTGGGAAAACCGATCCCGGGCTTGGTCTCGACGTTGTTGAACCAGGCGTATTCGACGCCTTCGCGGCTGGTCCACACGTTCTTGCACGTGACCGAACAGGTGTGGCAGCCGATGCACTTGTCGAGGTTCAGGACCATCGCGACCTGGGCTCGGACTTTCATGACTCTCTTACTCCTCAGGCCGCAGCCGGCGCGGCCGGCTCGTCCATCCAGTCAACCTTGTTCATCTTGCGAACGACGACGAACTCGTCGCGATTGGATCCGACGGTTCCGTAATAATTGAAGCCATAGGCCTGGTGCGCGTAGCCGCCGATCATGTGCGTCGGCTTGGTGATCGTCCGAGTCACCGAATTGTGGATGCCGCCGCGCATTCCGGTGATCTCCGATCCCGGAACGTTCACGATCTTCTCCTGGGCGTGGTACATCATGCACATGCCGCTCGGCACGCGCTGGCTGACCACGGCCCTGGCGTTGAGCGCTCCGTTGACGTTGAACGCCTCGATCCAGTCATTGTCCTCGATCCCGGCGCTCTTCGCGTCCTCCTCGCTGATCCAGACGACAGGCCCGCCGCGGTTCAACGTCAGCATCAGGAGGTTGTCGGAATAGGTCGAGTGGATGCCCCATTTCTGGTGCGGCGTGATGAAGTTCAGAACGAGCTCGCCATTGCCGTTGCCGCGCCTGTTGAGCACGGGCTCGATGACCTTGGTGTCGATCGGCGGCTTGTAGGTCGTGAAGCCCTCGCCGAAGGCCCGCATCCAGGGATGGTCCTGGTAGAGCTGCTGGCGGCCGGTAAGAGTGCGCCACGGGATCAATTCGTGGACGTTGGTCCAGCCGGCATTGTAGCTCACCGTCTCGCTCTCGATCCCCGACCAGGTCGGCGACGAGATGATCTTCCTCGGCTGGGCCTGGACGTCGCGGTAGCGGATCTTCTCGTCCTCGCGGGCATCGGCGAGGTGCGCGTGCTCGCGCCCCGTGAACTCGCTCAAAGCGTTCCAGGCTTTGACTGCAACTTCGCCGTTGGTCTCGGGCGCGAGGCTGAGGATCACCTCGCAGGCGTCGATGTCGGTCTCGATCCTCGGCAGTCCCTTCGACACACCTTCCTCGCTCACCGTGCCATTGAGAGCCCCCAAGAAGTCGACCTCGTGGTCGGTGTTCCAGGAAATGCCCTTGCCGCCGTTTCCGAGCGTTTTCAGCAACGGACCGACGGACGTGAATTTCCTGTACGTGTCGGGATAGTTGCGCTCGACCGCGATGACCGCCGGCATGGTCTTGCCGGGAAGCGGGTCGCACTCGCCCTTCTTCCAGTCCTTGACGTCGAGCGGCTGGGCGAGCTCGCCCGGGCTGTCGTGCTGCATCGGCAGGAGCACGACGTCGGTCTCATTGCCGAGATGGCCTTCGCACAGCTTGGAAAAGCTCTTCGCGATGCCCTTGAAGATCTCCCAGTCGCTGCGCGCTCCCCAGGCCGGGTCCACCGCTTTCGACAAGGGGTGGATGAAGGGGTGCATGTCGGACGTGTTGAGATCGTTCTTCTCGTACCAGGTCGCGGTCGGAAGGACGATGTCGGCGTAGACGCAAGTGGTCGACATCCGAAAGTCGATCGCGACCAGGAGGTCGAGCTTGCCCTCGGGAGCGTCCTTGCGGAACTCGACTTCCTGGGGTTTCTGAGCGCCTTCCTCGCCGAGGTCCTTGCCCTGGACTCCGTGCTGGGTGCCGAGCAGGTGCTTGAGGAAATATTCGTGGCCCTTGCCGCTCGAGCCGAGGAGGTTCGAGCGCCACACGAACAGGTTCCGCGGGAAGTTCCGGGGATTGTCGGGGTCTTCGCACGCAAGCTTGAGCTTGCCCGCCTTGAGCTCGCGGGCGACCTTTGTTCCCGGTGCTTCGCCGTTCAACTTCCGGCCGACCTCGAGCGGGTTGGTCTCGAGCTGCGGCGCCGAGGGAAGCCATCCCATGCGCTCGGCTCGGACGTTGAAGTCAATGAGGGTCCCGGCGACCTCGACGTCGCTGGTCGGCGAGGCGATCTCGCTCGTGGAAAGCTTTTCATAGCGCCACTGGTCGCTGTGCGCGTACCAGAAGCTGGTCGCGTTCATGTGACGCGGCGGGCGATGCCAGTCGAGAGCGAAGGCGAGGGGGGTCCAGCCGGTCTGGGGGCGAAGCTTTTCCTGGCCGACATAGTGTGACCAGCCCCCTCCCGATTGCCCGACGCAGCCGCAGAACACGAGGAGATTGATGATCCCCCGGTAGATCATGTCCATGTGGTACCAGTGGTTCACACCGGCCCCGAGGATGATCATCGACTTGCCGCTGGTCTTCTCGGCGTTCCTTGCGAAATCGCGCGCGGTCGCAATGATCTGCTCGCGCGGGACACCGGTAATCTTCTCGGCCCAGGCGGGCGTGTAGGGCGTATCATCGTCGAACGACTTGGCGACAAGTCCGCCAAAGCCGCGATCGACCCCATAATGAGCGACGATGAGGTCGTGCACCGTCGCGACCAGCGCGTCACCGTCGGCGAGCTTAAGCTTTTTCACCGGTACGTTGCGGCGCAGGACGTCGCCATGATCGGTGCTGGTGAAATAGGGACTTTGCGGGCCGGAACCGAAATAAGGAAAATCGACGGCCGCGAGCTGGTCTTCGCTCCCGGCGAGGCTGAGAGCGAGCTTCACCTCGCGGCCGTCTCCTGCTCCCTCCTGCAGGTTCCACTTGCCCTTGTCGCCCCAGCGAAAACCGATCGAGCCCAGGGGCGCGACGACATCACCGCTCGCTTCGTCGATCGCGACGGTCTTCCATTCGGGATTGTTGGCTTCCTCAAGCGAGCCGTCGAAATCGGACGCTCGAACGAAGCGCTCGGGCACGAGGGCATCGCCCCGCTGCTTCAGCCGGACAAGCATCGGCATGTCTGAATATTTGCGGCAGTAATCGCGAAAATATTGGGCTTGCCGATCGACGTGGAATTCCTTGAGGATCACGTGTCCCATGGCCATTGCGAGCGCGCTGTCGGTGCCCTGCTTGGGTGCCATCCACAGGTCGGCAAACTTGGCGGCTTCCGAATAGTCGGGACAGACGACGACGGACTTGGCGCCCTTGTAGCGAACCTCCGTGTAGAAATGCGCATCGGGGGTACGGGTCTGGGGGACATTCGAACCCCAGAGCATCAGGAACGTCGAATTGTACCAGTCGGCGCTTTCGGGGACGTCGGTCTGCTCGCCCCAGGTCTGGGGTGAGCTTGCCGGAAGATCGCAATACCAGTCGTAGAAGCTCAAAGGCACGGCGCCGATCAGCGAAAGGTAGCGTGCTCCTGCCGCGTAGCTGACCATCGACATTGCGGGGATTGGCGAGAAGCCGGCGATCCGGTCCGGACCGTAGGTCTTGGCCGTGTAGACGTTCGCAGCGCCGATGATGTCGTTGGCTTCATCCCAGGTCACCCGGACGAACCCGCCCATTCCGCGCGCCTTCTTGTACTCTTCGGCATATTCGGGCGCCTCGACGATCGCCTGCCATGCCTCGACCGAATCTTCGCAGGTCGAACGAACGCTCCGCCAGAGCTTGAGCAGCTTCTTGCGGATCATCGGGTGCTTCACCCGGTTGGCGCTGTAGAGATACCAGCTGTAGCTCGCTCCGCGTGCGCAGCCTCGCGGCTCGTGATTGGGAAGTCCCGGGCGCGTTCGCGGATAATCGGTCTGCTGCGTTTCCCAGGTGACGATCCCGTCCTTGACGTAGATCTTCCACGAGCAGCTGCCGGTGCAGTTCACGCCATGGGTCGAACGCACGATCTTGTCGTGGCTCCAGCGCCCGCGATAGCCGTCCTCCCAGCTGCGGTCCTCGCTCGTCACCACTCCGTGACCGTTAGAGAAGGTGCCGACATTCTTCCTGAGGAAGGTCAGGCGGTCTAGGAAATGGCTCATCTGGGTTCCCAGCAGGTTCCGGTTGAGGAGCGAATAGATGGCATCGCGCTCGCTCCGTTGATGCAGATCATCTCCCGGGAAATGCCGTTTGCGGCGGAGCGCCGAAATAAGGGATATCCCATAAATGGAGAGCCCCGGCCGAAGACGGCCAGGGCTCGTGCAGATCCAGTCGAAGGGGTGTGCCTATTTGGCGGGCAGAAGACCCTCGCCGAAACCTGCTCCCCTCGCCTCGATGGAGCGTTTCTTTGCGGCTCGAAGCGGAGTCGCGGACCCCAGGCCCTCCATTTCCGGAAGCTCGGGAAGACCGCGCAGTTCCGGCACCTTGCGACGCTCCATCCGCCGGATCGCGAGATGCATCCACGCCATTGCGCC
>DASZYL010000197.1:0-36214 GCA_035545385.1 Sphingomicrobium sp.
TTCGATCGACCGCCTCGCCCGCGAAATCCTCTCGGCGATCGCCCGGCCGCTGGCGATCGACGGCAACGAGCTGGTGCCCTCGACCAGTATCGGGATCGCGATCGCGCCCGACGACGGCGGAGACGGGGGAACCCTTCTCAGGAACGCGGACCTCGCCCTCTATCGCGCCAAGGAGGCGGGCCGCGGCACCTATGCCTTCTTCGAGGAAAGCCTCAACCAGCGCGCCCAGGAGCGGCGGCAACTGGAATCCGACCTCAGGATGGCGGTCGAACGCGGCGAGTTCGAGCTTCATTACCAGCCCCTGTTCGACCTCGAGCACAACCGCATCTGCTCGTTCGAGGCGCTGCTTCGCTGGAACCACCCGGCGCGTGGGCTGGTCGCTCCTGTCGATTTCATCCCGGTTGCCGAGGACACCGGTCTCATCGTCCCGATCGGGGCATGGGTGATCCGCGAGGCCTGCGCCCAGGCGGCGCGCTGGCCGGAACCGATCCGGGTCGCGGTCAACGTCTCGCCGGTGCAGTTCCACAGGGGAGCGCTTCACGAGACCATCCTTCGAGCGCTCGCGGTGACGGGCCTCGCGCCCAACCGGCTCGAGGTCGAGATCACCGAATCCATCTTCCTCGAGGGAAGCGAGCCGACCTTGAGGCTGCTTCACGCGCTTCGAAGCGTCGGGGTGCGCGTGGCGCTCGACGATTTCGGAACCGGCTATTCGTCGCTGAGCTATCTCCAGAGCTTCCCGTTCGACAAGCTGAAGATCGACCGCAGCTTCATCCACAACCTCCTCACGAGGCAGGGTGCAAGTGCCATCGTCCACGCGATCACCGAGCTCGCCAACGCGCTCGGGATCGAGACGACCGCCGAAGGCGTCGAGGAAACCGCGCAGCTCATGGAATTGCGCTCGCACGGCTGCTCGTCGGTCCAGGGATTCCTCTTCTCGGAGCCCATGAGCCTGGCGGACGTCGAGCGGCTGTTCCGCGAAGAGGGCGGAATCATAAGGAACGTCGCCTGAAAACGGCCTTCAGGCGAGTATCGAACGGTCCAGCTGTTCGATCCTCGTGCAGCCGGTGAGCGCCATCGCGACCCGCAATTCGGCCTCGATCAGCCTGATTGCATTGGCGACTCCGGCTCCGCCATCGGCCGCCAGCGCATAGGCCCAGGCCCGCCCCAGGAGGACGAAGCTGGCGCCGAGCGCGAGCATCCTTGCGACATCGAGGCCCGAGCGGACGCCGCCATCGGCGAGGATCGGGATCCTCCCGGAGAGGGCATCGGCGATGGGGGGAAGCGCCCGGGCGCTCGAGAGAGCCCCGTCGAGCTGGCGCCCGCCGTGGTTCGAGACCACGATCGCATCGGCGCCGTTCGATGCCGCTTCAAGCGCGTCCTCGGGGTCGAGCAGCCCCTTGATGACGAGAGGTCCGTCCCAACGGCTCCTCACCCACTCGACATCCTTCCAGCCGACCGATGGATCGAAATTGGCATGGATCCAGGCCTGGAAGTCGCTGAGCGGCGCGTGTTTGCCGACGATGTCCTCGAGGTTTCCAAGGCTGTGGGGCCGCCCATTCAGGCCGACGTCCCAGAGCCACCGGGGGCGGGCGAGCAGCTGGAGCATTCGCTTCAAGCCTCCTCCCGCGGCGCGGGCATCGCGATAGCGCGATCCGGGAACTGCAAGATCGACGGTGAGGACCAGGGCGGTGCACCTCGCGCTCCTTGCGCGCTCGATCATCTCGCCGACGAAGGCCCGGTCCTTGACGAAATAGAGCTGGTACCAGGGAACGTGCCCTGCCGCGGCGACCTCGCGAAGCGAGCAGGCGCCAACCGTCGAAAGCGTGAAGGGGATGTTCGCCTCTGCCGCCGCCCTGGCGGCCTGCACCTCGCCCCGCCGGGCGTAGAGTCCCGCCAGCCCCACGGGGCCAAGGCCGACCGGCATCGACCACTGGTGGCCGAACAGGGCCGCTCGGAGGTCGATCCTGGAAACGTCTCGAAGCACGCGCTGCCTGAGCGCAACGGCCCGAAGGTCGGCCGAGTTGCGCTCGAGCGTCACCTCTTCGTAGGAGCCGCCATCGACATATTCGAACAGGAAATGGGGCAGCCTCGACTTCGCGAGCTGGCGATAATCATTGATCGATGCGGCCCGCCTCATTCAGCCCCTCCGCCTGCCGCTAACTGCTTTAATCGATGCTTCGCCGATCACATATCGCGCAGGTTCCAATCAATAGGGATGAGGAGCCACGAGGATGGTCGAACAGCTACGCATGGACGTCACGAAACTTGCGCCGGAAGCCTACAAGCACCTCATCGCGCTTGAACAGACCATCGCCGCAAAGATCGAGCCGAAGCTCTATCACCTGATCAAGGTCCGGGCCTCTCAGATCAATGGCTGCGCCTTTTGCATCGCCATGCACACGGACGAGGCGCTTCGCGACGGCGACTCGAAGGAACGGCTGTTCCTCCTCGATGCCTGGCACGAGAGCTCTCTTTTCAGCGAGAAGGAGCGGGCGGCGCTCGAATGGGTCGAGAAGCTGACCCTGATCGCCGAAGACCACGCCCCCAAGGCGGCGTTCGACGGGCTGAAGCGGTTCTTCTCGGAGGAGGAGATCGCCTACCTCACGCTGGCGTCGGCGATGATCAACACCTGGAACCGGATCGCGATCTCGTCACGCGCCCAATATTCGCCCGAGATGTTCCATCACCCTAGTCCCCAGCAGAAGGTGATCGAGCCGGCTTGACCGCGGCGCTCGAAGCGAGCGTCTCGAGCGCCCCGACGTGACGCCGGAATGCTGACCGCCCGCTCGAAGTCAGGCTGGCCCACGTCCTCTGGCGCCCGTCCGCGGCGGCTTTGCGGAGCCTGACGTAGCCCGCATCGGCCATTGCCGAGAGGTGCTTGGACACGACCGAATCGCTGGCGCCGGTTATGGTCTTCAAGAGCGCGAACTCCGCCTCGTGCGCCTGGGCGAGGACCGCGGCGATCTGAAGTCGCGCCGGCGGGTGCAGGACCGCGTCGAACCCCTTGGGGACTTCCATCCTTCAGGCGCCCATCTCGCGCACGAAGACGCGCTGCCACAGCATCGAGCCCGCGATCCCGATGACGACGCCCGCGACACCGAGCAGAAGCGGGGAGAGGTGGTCATTGTGCTCGAGGCCGCGCACGACGCTGATGAAGTAGAGCCCGAGTTCGACCGCAAGTACGCCGAGCGCAACGATCCTCGTCTTCCCGCGACGGTAGCCGTTGATGAACATCCCCATCCGTTTGCGATCCGAGTGGATCACGAGCGGGATTGAGCAGAGGATGACGACGAGGATCGCGATTCGGACGGGAAAGTCGAAGGCGGGGCTCGCAACGAGACCCCCCATCAGCAAGCCGAAGACCGCGTGGCGCCACGGCGGGCAGGCTGCCGCTTTCACCATTTGCGCTTCCGCGGCTCGCTTGGCTTCGAGCGCCGACACCGCTTCCAACTGGTCCATTCCCCAAAGTTCCTTTCACTTTCCAGGTTGGAAAGTGACTAGGCGTTTGTTTCCAATCTGGCAAGTCTAAACTTTCCTAATTGGAAAGTCAGGGTCTCAGGTCGCGAAGCCCGGATCGAGGCGGTAGGCTTTGCGCTTCAGCGCGGGCCAGGCGAGGAGGTTGGCGGCAAGGGCGACACCGACCTGGCCCTGCTGCGCGGTGATCTCCGGAGCGCCCTGCGGCGGATTGTTGACGTTCTCGCCGGCGGTGAGGGCCATGACCTGCGCCTGGCAGGCCCGCTCGAGGAAATAGAGCCTGACGAAGCATTCGCCGACATTCTTGCCGACGGCGAGCGTCCCGTGATTGCGAAGGATCATGACGTTCTTGTCGCCAAGATCCGCGACCAGGCGCTCGCGCTCGTCGAGATCGACGGCGACGCCCTCATAGTCGTGGAATGCCATGTCGCCCCTCACCAGCATCGCGGTCTGGGTGAGGGGGAGGAGGCCCTCCGAGTGCGCCGAGACCGCCTGGCCGGCGGGGGTGTGGAGGTGCATCACGGCATGGGCGTCCTCGCGCGCCATGTGGATCGCCGAGTGGATGGTGAATCCGGCCGGGTTGGTGATGAAGCTCGTCGGTTCGACCGGGTTGCCGTCGACGTCGACCTTGATCAGCGAGCTCGCGGTCACCTCTTCGAACATGAGGTTGTAGGGATTGAGGAGGAAATGGTGCTCGGGGCCGGGTATCCGCGCCGAGAGGTGGGTGAAGATGAGGTCGTCCCATCCGTAATAAGCGACCATTCGGTAGGCGGCCGCGAGATCGAGGCGGATCGCCCATTCCTCGTCGCTCACCCTTCCTTCGAGTGACGGGATGTCAATCGACTGGACCGGGCTTGCGCCGGTCATGCCACGGTTGATGGAATCGACCCTGTTCATGCAGGCACCTCCTGCCGGTCGGGATGAGCGGCGGCGAAGGCGTCGAGATTGTTCGCATTCGCTTCGGCGCGCAACAATGTCGGGAAATCGTCAACGGGGACGTTGAAGCGCCGCGCATTGTAGAGCTGCGGAACGAGGCAGATGTCGGCCCCGGTCGGCGCGTCCCCGAACAGGAACTTTCCAGCCTTCGGGCTCGCCATCGCTTCGAGCGCCGGCAACCCTTCGCGGATCCAGTGAGCGTACCAGCGGTCGATCTCTTCCTGCGAATGACCGAGCTCGTGCTTCAGATATCTGAGCACCCTCAGGTTGTTGAGCGGGTGGATGTCGCACGCGATCGTCATCGCCATCGCGACCACGTGCGCCCGCTCGGCCGCTGCCCCGGGAATGAGGGGCGGCGAGGGGTAGCGGATGTCGAGATAGTTGATGATGGCAAGGCTCTGGGTCAGCCGGTGCCCGTCGATCTCGAGCACCGGAACGAGCCCCTGCGGGTTGAGCGCGAGATATTCCGGGGACCTTTGCGCATCGCTCCGAAGGTCCACCTCGCGGCTCTCATAATCGATTCCCTTGAGATTGAGCGCGATCCGCACCCGGTAGGCGGCCGACGATCGGAAATAGTCATGGAGGATGGCGCGGCTCATGCGAGGCTGCTTACTCCGGCGAAACGAACGGCGCTATCACTTCCGCCGGGACCCGGATCGGCCGCCCGAGCGCCTTGTCGATGATCGCCCACCAGGTTCGCGAGCGGACGAAAACGTTTCCATCCGCGCCGGTGAACTCGACGAAACGCTCGGAGCGCGCCCCCCTCGGAGCCTCGCCGACCCATGTCCGAGCGACGATCACGTCGCCATCGTGAGCGGGGCGGAGGTAATCGATCTCGTGGCGCACGACGACCCAAAAATAGGTGTCCCTGTGCTCCTTCCGGGCAACTTTTTCCCAATGCGCCACGGCGACCTGCTGGATCCACTGGACCCAGACGGCATTGTTGACATGACCGAGCTCGTCGATGTGCTCGCCCGCCGCAGCGAGCGTCATTTCGAAGATCGGCCCCGTCATTCGATCTGTGTCAGGATGAAGGCGTAGGTCTCCGCGACCTCGTGGAGCTTGTCCCAGCGGCCCGACTTTCCCCCGTGGCCGGCCCCCATGTTGATCTTCAGGAGGAGAAGGTTCTTGTCGGTCTTGGTCGAGCGAAGCTTCGCCGCCCACTTGGCGGGCTCCCAATATGTCACCCGCGGATCGGTGAGGCCGCCGGTAATCAGCATCGGCGGATAATCCTGGGGACGGACATTGTCGTAGGGCGAGTAGCTTCGGATGTAGTGGAAAGCCTCTTCATCGGTGATCGGGTTGCCCCATTCCGGCCACTCGCCGGGAGTGAGGGGCAAGGTCTCGTCGAGCATCGTGTTGAGGACGTCGACGAAGGGGACGTCGGCGACGACCGCTCCCCACAATTGCGGATCGGAGTTGACGACGGCGCCCATGAGCTCGCCGCCCGCCGATCCGCCATTGATCGCGATCCTTCCGGGCCTCGTGAATTTCGCGTCGATCAGGCCTTTTGCGACGTCGACGAAATCGTTGAACGTGTTCGTCCTCTTCTCGAGCTTCCCGTCGAGGAACCACTTGTAGCCAAGATCGTCGCCGCCGCGGATGTGCGCGATGGCGCAGGCAAAGCCGCGATCGAGGAGGCTGATCCGGTTGGAGTTGAACGCCGGAGGTATGGCGATCCCGTAGGCTCCATAAGCATAGAGGAAGAGCTTGCCCTCGCCGTTCTTCTCAAAGCCACGCTTGTAGACGATCGAAACGGGCACCTTCGCTCCGTCCCGCGCCTTGATCGTCAACCGCTCGGTCGCGTAGTTCGACGCGTCGTAGCCGCTCGGGATCTCCTGGACCTTGAGGATCTCGAGCTCGTCACTTTGCGGATGGTAGTCGCAGGTGGTCGTCGGAGTGACCATCGACGTGTAGCCGATCCGGTAGGACGAAGGAGCGAATTCGGGATTTCCGATGAAAAAGGCGCTGTAGCTCGCCTCTTCGAACGGAATTCTTTTCTCTTCGCCCGAGTAGGTCCGAAGGAGGAGCTGGTCGAGCCCGTCGACCCGGCTGCTGATCGCGAGATGGTCGCGATAAGAGGTCACTCCGGTGAGATAGACCCTGTCCGACCCCTCGATCACCGTGCGCCATTCCTCCGGGCTCGCGATATCGGCCTCGGCGATCCTGAAGTTCACGTGATCGTCGTTGGTGTGGATCCAGAGTTTTCCGTGCGCCGCGTCGACATGATATTCGCGTTTCTCCTTGCGCCGGGAAATGAGCGTCAGCGGCTGCGAGGGGTCATCGGCGCTGACAAAGCGAACCTCGCTCGTCGCATTGTCGCCCGTCGAGACGAGGATGAGGCTCCGGTCCTGTGATCGGCCGACGCCGACCGAAAAGCCGAGCTCCTCGGTCTCCTCGTAGAGCGTGATGTCCGTGTCGGCGGAGCTTCCGAGGCGGTGATAGCGCGCGCGATAGCTCCGCCAATGCTCGTTGACCTCGGTGAAGACGATTCCCGCGCTGTCGCTCGTCCAGACGGGCTGCCCGATCCCGACCGTCGTCACGGTCTCGATGTCCTTGCCGGTCGCAAGGTCACGGATCCTCAGCTGGAACCGCTCCGACCCATCATAGTCGGCAAGGGTCGCGAGCAGCTTCCCGTCGGGACTGACCTGGAGCGCTCCGAGCCGGAAATAATGCCCGCCGTGGGCTTCGGCGGGCTCGTCGAAGATGAGCTCGTCCTCTCCGCCCGAGGCGGCCTTGCGGTACCAGCTTCGATATTGGGCGCCGGGCCTGAATGCCCACCAGTAGAGATAGTCGCCATCCGGGATCGGGACGGAGCTGTCGTCTTCCTTGATGCGGCCCTTCATCTCCTCGAACAATTGCTCGATGAGATCCTTGTGCTGCCCCGCCCAGGTCTCGAAGAAGGCGTTTTCCGAGTGGAGGTAGGCGAGCACGTCGGGGTCATCGACCTCGGGATATTTCTGGTCGCGGATCCAGTGGTAGGGATCCTCGATCGTGACGCCGTGGCGCTCGTAGCTGTAGGGGCGCTGCTCGGCGCTCGGCGGTGCGGGGAGGTCGGGGGACTTGTTCATTGGTCGACCTCAACCAAGATGAGCACCGTGCGTCCAGTCCAAAAGCGCGCTAGAGGAGGCGCCCATGTCTACCTACGCTGATCGCCTCAAGGCCCTTCGCGAGCAACTCAAGGCCGAGAAGCTCGACGGTTTCGTCGTCCCGCTGACGGACGAGCACATGAGCGAATATGTCGGGAGCTATGCCCAGCGCCTTGCATGGCTGACCGGATTCCAGGGCTCGGCCGGTTCGGCCGTGGTGCTCCCCGAACAGGCCGCGATCTTCGTCGACGGCCGTTACACGCTCCAGGTCCGCCAGCAGGTGTCGGCGACCGAGTGGAGCTACCAGTCGGTCCCCGAAACGAGCACGACGCAATGGCTCGAGGAACATGCGCCCGAGAGCGCGCGCATCGGTTACGACCCGTGGCTCCACACCCGCGACTGGGTGAGGAAGGCCAAGGAAGCGCTTGCGACACGGGGCGCGGAACTGGTTGCGGTCGATCGAAACCCGATCGACGAGATCTGGAAGGATCGCCCCGAGGCTTCCAAGGCTCATCTTGTCGTCCAGCCGGACGAGCTCGCTGGCAAGTCCGCGGCCGAGAAGCGGACCGAGGTCGGCGACTGGCTGGTCAAGCACCATGCCGATGCCGCCGTGCTCTCGGCGCTCGATTCGATCGCATGGGCGTTCAATATCCGCGGCGCCGACGTCACTCATACCCCGGTCGCACTGGCCTATGCGCTGGTCCATTCCGACGGAACCGCCGACCTCTTCGTCGCTTCCGAGAAGATCGGTCCCGAGCTTCGACAGCATCTCGGGAACGGTGTCCGGGTCCACGAGCGCCACGAGTTCGAGAGCGCGCTTTCGAGCCTTGCGGGCAAGACCGTCGTCGTCGATCCCGAACGTGCGGTCGCGGCCATTTTCGAGGCACTCGAGAAGGCGGGTGCCAAGATCCTTCCGCTGCGCGATCCGACCGTCCTTCCCAAGGCCCTCAAGAACCCTGCGGAGATCGCCGGCCAGAAGGCCGCCCAGACGCGCGATGGGACTGCGATCGCGCGCTTCCTCCACTGGATCGACGAGGAAGCTCCCAAGGGCAATGTCGACGAGCTAATCGCGTCCGACAAGCTGGAGTCGCTTCGAAGGGAAAGCCCCGAGCTTCGCGACCTCTCGTTCGACAGCATCTCGGGCGCGGGCCCCAACGGGGCAATCGTCCACTACAAGTCGAGCGAAAAGACGAACCGCAAGCTCGAGACCGGAACGCTCTACCTCATCGATTCGGGCGGCCAATATTCCGACGGAACCACGGACATCACGAGGACCGTTGCGATCGGCGAGCCAACGGAGGAAATGCGCGATCGCTTCACGAGGGTCCTCAAGGGCCATATCGCGATCGCGACGGCGGTCTTCCCCAAGGGAACTCGCGGAAGCCAGCTCGACAGCTTCGCTCGCCGTCCCCTCTGGGAGGCGGGCCTCGATTACGCCCACGGCACCGGGCACGGAGTCGGCAGCTTCCTCGCAGTCCACGAGGGGCCCCAGCGGATTTCACCGGTCGGGAGCTCTCAGCCGGGCGGGGACGAGCCGCTTCAGGCCGGGATGATCATCTCGAACGAGCCTGGCTATTACAAGACGGGCGAGTACGGCATCCGGATCGAGAACCTCGTCCTCGTCGTGCCGCGCGAGATCGAGGGCGCCGAAAAGGAGATGCTGGGCTTCGAAACGCTCACCTTCGCCCCGATCGACCGCCGCCTGATCGAGGTCCAGATGCTCGATCCCGAGGAGCTCGTCTGGCTCAACTGCTACCATGCCCACGTGCTTGCGAAGATCGGGCCGACGCTCTCGGGCGCCGATCTCGACTGGCTTCGAAAGGCCTGCGCGCCGATCGGTTAGGCATTGCTCTTGCTCCCGCCTGCAACGCTCGGGAGACGCTTGTCTTGGGTCGGATGTTCACTTAATGTTCTCTGCTCGATTCGGCAGGAGGACAGGCAATGATCGGCTATGTGACGCTCGGTACGAACGATCGCGAGAAGTCGGCGAAATTCTACGACGCGCTGTGCGGTGAGCTCGGCGTCGGCCGGATGATGGAAAATGAGCAGTTCATTGCCTGGGGCAAGCCCGACGGCGGCGCCGGGATCGGGCTCACCAGGCCTTTCGACGGGAATCCCGCGAGCGTCGGGAACGGCGTCATGGTCGCCCTTGAAGCGAGGGACAAGGAGCAGGTCCAGCGATTGTACGAGCTTGCGCTCGCCAATGGCGGAAGCGACGAAGGGGCTCCAGGACCTCGCGGTGACGGCTTCTACGCGGGTTATTTCCGCGATCCCGACGGCAATAAGCTCAATGCGTTCGTGATGGGCGCCGAGTGAAAAAGGGCCGGTCCCTCTACGATTTCCCGATCCACCTCGGCCTTGGCGCGAGGGCGGTCGCGGAGCCGCAGTTCACCGGCTTCGACTGGTACGAGGGCTACGATCGGCGCCACCATGAGGATCTCGACGAGGGTCGGCTCGTCAGCCTGTTCCGCTTCGAGGAGAGCTGGACGAGCTGGGAGATGCATCCGGAGGGCGAGGAAGTCGTCTGCTGCCTGCAGGGGCACATGGTCCTGCACCAGGAGCTTCCCGACGGCTCGACAGAATCCTTCGAGCTTGGTCCGGGCGATTATGCGATCAATCCGCGCGGTGCCTGGCACACGGCAGATACGGAAGAGCCCGTGGTCGCCCTGTTCATCACGGTCGGAAAGGGAACGACGAACCGGCCACGCTAGCCCGCGGTCGGGAGAAATCCCGATTGCGTCCGGGCCAGCCAGGCGTTTTGAAGCGCGGCGCGTCAGGAGGTTTGCGTCATGCTCTCTCTTCAGAAGGTGCGGGAAAAGATTGTCGTCGGGCTGATTGCGGTGCTGGTGGGCGTTGCGGTGTACACGGCGCTCGGCCTCGCCTGGTCGTTCAAGATCGCCGTCGAGACCCCCCAGAGACTCTGGCATTACCGCTGAAGTCTCGCATTGCGACAGCTTCACGCGCAATTAATTGCGCGTTTAACGTATTGCCGCTAAAGCAGAATCACGGAGTCGAATCGTGATCACCGCATTGCAACTGGTCCTTGGAATCGCAATTCTTGGAGCCGTCGTCTGGGTCGGCGACGCGATTGCGGGCGGTATCGAGGCGGCGCTCGGCGAGAAGCCGATCAGGGACCGGGAAACCTCCAACTAGTCGTTCGCTTCCTCCTTCTTCTCTTCGATTCCGATTTCGCGCGACTGCGCCTTTCGGCGCCTCAAGTTCTCGCGCAGCGCCGCGGCGAGGCGTTCCTGGCGCTCCTTGTCTTTGCCGGCCATTTGCGCCACATGGCTCGCGCGCTGCCGGACCGCAAGGCGGGTTGACGCGCGTCGGGGCGCCCTTCATAGGCGCGCCTCTCTTCGACAAAGTGCTGCCGTAGCTCAGTGGTAGAGCGCATCCTTGGTAAGGCTGAGGTCGTGAGTTCAATCCTCACCGGCAGCACCATTTCCGCCCGCTGGAACTCGGGACCCAGGACCCGGTAAAACCGATCCCGGGAACCGCGCGGGACTGGCAAGCCGCCAAATCGCGCGTTAGCGCGTTCGGCCATGCGCTTCTTCTCCGACAACGCCGCGCCTGCCCACCCGCGAGTCCTAAACGCCATTGCCGAAGCGAACCGGCTCGACACTGCATACGACGGCGACGAATGGAGCCAGCGCCTCGACGGCGCATTCTCCGACCTTTTCGGAACCAACGTGAGGGCATTCTGGGTGACAACGGGAACGGCCGCGAACTGCCTCGCCCTTGCCGCGCTTTGCCCGCCCTACCGCGCGGTGCTCTGCCACCGGGACGCCCATATCGAGGTCGACGAGGCGGGCGGACCCGGCTTCTTCACCGGGGGAGCGAAGCTGATCCTCCTCGACGGAGAGGGGGCGAAGGTCAGTCCCGCGGCAATCGTCCGTGCCTGCGATGCCATCCGGAACGATGTTCACCAGGTCCAGCCCGCTGCAATCTCGATCACCAACGCAACCGAGTACGGCCTCGTCTACAAAGCCGCCGAAGTCGCGGCGATCGGCGCCCTTGCAAGGGAGCGCGGACTTGCACTGCACATGGACGGCGCAAGGCTTGCGAACGCACTCGTTTCCTCGGGCGAGGACATCGCCGACATGAGCTGGCGCTCGGGCGTCGACGCCCTGTCGTTCGGCTTCGTCAAGAACGGAGGCCTCAATGCCGAGTGCCTGATCCTCTTCAGGACCGAGCTTGCCGACGAGATCGCCGTGCGTCGCAAGCGGGCCGGGCACCTGCTCTCGAAGGGGCGCTATCTGGCCGTGCAATTGCTGGCGATGCTCGAAGACGGTCTCTGGCTCGAGAATGCACGCTCGGCGAACGATGCGGCCAAGGAGCTCGCCAAGGCTGCTCCAGACCGCCTCGTCTACCCGGTCGAGGCGAACGAGCTGTTCCTCAGGGTCTCGCCGGAGGAAGCGGCGAAACTTCGCGCGCTTGGCTTCGATTTCTACGACTGGGGTCCAGGCGAGATCCGGCTGGTCACGAGCTGGGACCAGAAGGGAGACGCGCTCGACCGCCTCGCCGACGCGATCGCTGCACTTTGAATGGATAAGGCCGGCTTATCGCCGACGTCGCCCCATTCATTGGCGCGACTTTCCGGAACTGTCCTACCAAGGGACGGTGAGGGCACCGCGCGAACTGGAGGAAGGTGAGCTGACCGCGGCGCCAGCAGCGCGCGGGGTCATCCTTCCATTCATCGTCTTCACGGCGATATGGGGATCGACCTGGATCGTCATCCGCGGACAGCTCGGGATCGTCCCGCCGCAATGGTCGGTCACCTACCGGTTCGTGATCGCCGCGATCGCGATGGCGGTGGTCGCCGCCTTCAAGGGCGAGAGCCTCCGGATTGGTCGAAAAGGGCTCCTTGCAGCGATCTTCCTCGGCTTCACCCAGTTCTGCATCAACTTCGACGCCGTCTACCTCGCCGAGCGCCACATCACCTCGGGCGTCGTCGCGACGGTCTTTGCGCTTCTGCTCATCCCGAGCAGCTTTTTCTCCTGGGCTTTCCTTGGACACCATCCGACGAAGAGGTTCGTATGGAGCTCGCTGGTCGCGGTCGCCGGCATCGGCCTGCTCTTCGCCCATGAGCTCCGCGCCCATTCGGCGAGCGCTCCCCAGGTCGTCGCCGGCATCGCCCTGACCTTCGTCGGGATGCTCGGAGCATCGATCGCGAACGTGGTCCAGGCACGCCCCGAAATCCGAAGGTTTCCATTGTTCGCGCTTCTCGCCTGGTCGATGGCGGCAGGAGCGCTCATCGATGGCCTCATCGCCTTCATCCTCACCGGGCCGCCGGTCCTCGACCCGAGACCGGTCTACTGGGCGGGGCTCCTCTACCTCGCTCTCGCGGCATCGGTCCTCACCTTCAGCCTCTACTATCCGGTGATCCGCAGGATCGGGCCGGCGAAGACGGCCTATTCGAGCGTCATCGTCCCCATCATCGCGATGGGATTTTCGACCTGGCTTGAACATTATCGCTGGACTCCGCTCGCTGTCGCGGGCGCCATTCTTGCCCTCGGCGGAATGGCAGGAGCGCTCAGCCGGTCGAGACCTCGGATCAAGGCTCCAGACGCCGATTGATGCGTTCTGGGCTCATGCCCTCGAGCGTGATCCGCCGTTTCGCCTATTGCCCCGACAGCTCCGAGCTGTGGGTCGAGTTCACGACCGGGCGGCGCTACGTTTATTCAGGGGTGCCGCGGGAGGTCGCCGACACGTTCCGCTCGGCTTTCGCCAAGGGCATCTATTTCAATACCCGGATCCGCGACCGCTTCCCCTATCGAGAGATCAACCACGAAGGCCACCAGGAGAGCGCAACACATTCTTAAAGCCGCGGCGCGACAATCGCCGGAATGATCCCGATGAAGAACAGCACGATCTTCAGGTCACGCTGGATGGCGCTCCTCTGGGCCGCAGGCATCATCTGGTTCGCCTATGACTTCGCGAGCTCGCAGCCGAGCGACCAGAATGCGACCGCGAACGCCGGGCAGTCGACCGACGACACGGGTTCGCCGGTCACGGCCGACGACGAGAAGAAGCTCGCGAGCGCTCTCAACAGCTTCTAGGCCGATTTTGACCACTCGATCCGTTCGATGTGCCAGCGACGCTGCTGCTCGGTCGATCCGGGAACGTCGTTCACCCGCCGAAGGATGACATTGCCCGAGCGATGGAAGGGCTTCCCGCCCGATTGCTTGCCGTAGAGCACAACGGGCACTTCAATGTAGATCGATCCCGCTGCCCCTTCCATGTCGGTCGGCTTTCCGATCTGCATGTGGCGCTCGGCATAGGACTTGAGCTCCTTCGTCGCCTTTCCGGCGGCGCCCTGGTCACCCCACAGCTTCTCGGCCTCGCCATATCGCCCCTGCTCGATGAGCGCCGCATAGTGCTGGACCACCTGGCCCGCCGCCTCGGCGCTCTTGGGATCGATCGGCCCCCTCGGCTCGGGGAGCGGGGTCCTCACATCGGGGAGGCCGCCTGGCGTTCCGGGTTCGGGCGCAGCGGCCGGCGGCGCGCGGTTCCCGGTTGGGGCGGGAGCGCTGTTTTCGACCGCAGGCGGGGCGCTTGGGGCTGGAAGAACCGGTTCCGAGCCATTGTTGGTGGGCGCCTCGGGCTGCCGCTCGGGTCCACAGGAGCCAAGCGCGACAAGGGCCAGGAACGCGAGGGGATGCTGGAATTTCATTGACTTACCTCTTTACCGGAACCGCCGACGTGAAGATTCGTTCGTTTCGCCAACATAACAGGCGTAAAAAGGGAGAGTTTCCATGGCCGACGATAACGGGACGGAACGCGAACACACGACCGTGGTCGAAACCGGCAACGGCGGCGGCGGCGGCGGAGTGCTCGCAGTCGTCCTGCTGATCATCGTTGTGCTGGTGCTCCTGTACCTCTTCCGCGGCCAGCTCGGGCTTGGAGGACACAGCACCAATATCAACGTCCCCAACAGCATCGACGTCAACGTCAACCACAGCTGAGGTTCGAAGAGGCGCGGGCGGGTAGCGAGTCCCCGCCCGGGCGCGGGCGCGGCTCCAGGTGAAGGGGCCGCGCCCGTTTGTTTTTGCGCTTCCGACGCATTAACCGGGCGCGCATGAGCTACATGATCGGGTTCGGCGGGCACTTCCAGAGCGAGGCGGTCGAAGGCGCGCTTCCCAAGGGACGCAACTCGCCCCAGCGACCAGCCTACGGCCTTTATGCCGAGCAATTGTCGGGAACGGCCTTCACCGTTCCTCGTCACGAGAACCGGCGAAGCTGGCTCTACCGGATGCGGCCGACCGCCGATCATCGCCCGTTCAAGCCGTACGAGGGCGCGCCCCTGTTCGCCGCGGGAACCCTCGAAGAGCCGCTCGCGCCCAACCGGCTCCGCTGGGATCCGCCGTCGGATCTTCCGGCGGGCAAGGATTTCGTCGACGGAATGGTGACGATGCTCTCGAACCGGCGTCCCGCCGAGCTCGAGGGTGTCGCGGTCCATGTCTACCGGGCATCGAAGAGCATGGAGCGCCGGGTGTTCGTGGACTCCGATGGGGAAATGCTCATCATCCCCCAGGCGGGAGCGCTGAGGCTCGTCACCGAGCTCGGAATCCTCGAGCTCGAGCCGGGCTGGGTCGGCCTCGTCCCCCGCGGGATCAAGTTCCGGGTCGAGGTCGACGGGGACGCGCGCGGCTATGTCGCAGAAAACCAGGGCGCCCTGTTCCGGCTTCCCGAGCTTGGCCCGATTGGAAGCAACTCCCTCGCCAACCCCCGCGACTTCGAAACCCCGGTCGCCTGGTTCGAGGACAGGGACGAAGAAACCGAGGTCATCCAGAAATCGCTGGGTTCATTGTGGACGACGAGCCTCGACCATTCGCCGCTCGACGTGGTTGCATGGCACGGCAATTACGCGCCCTGGCGCTACGAGCTCGCGCGGTTCAACACGATCGGAACCATTAGCTTCGATCATCCCGACCCCTCGATCTTCACTGTTCTCACGAGCCCGAGCAACGTTCCCGGGCGTGCCAACGCCGATTTCGTGATCTTCCCGCCGCGCTGGATGGTCGCTGAGGATACGTTCCGGCCGCCCTGGTTCCACCGCAACGTCATGAGCGAGGCCATGGGCCTCATCCATGGCGCCTATGACGCCAAGGCCGAAGGGTTCCAGCCGGGAGGACTTTCGCTTCACAACCTCATGAGCGGCCATGGGCCCGACGTCGAGAGCTGGAGGAAGGCGAGCGAGGCGGAGCTGAAGCCAGTCAAGATCGAAGGAACCATGGCCTTCATGGTCGAGACCTGCTGGCCTTATGTCCCGACCCCTTACGCGCTGAAACACGCGCAGCACGATTACGACGAAGCGTGGGCCGGATTTCCCAAGGCGAAGCTCCCGTGAGCGGCGCGTCGCCCCAGTCCTGGGTCGCGACCGCGAGCGGAAGCGATTTCCCCATCGAGAACCTGCCGCTTGGCATCTTCTCGGTCGGCGAGCGGCGGCGCCATGCCTGCGTTGCCATCGGTGACTTTGTCCTCGACCTCACCGGGATCGCGGACCTTCTCGACGAGGACTGGCGCGAAGACCTCTCGCAGCCGGTCCTCAACTCGTGGCTCGCGCGCGGGCTCGACTCGCAACGTGCGCTTCGCGAGCGCCTCGTCGAGCTGTTGACCGACGAACGTTACCGCGACGACGTCGAGCCCGAGCTGGTCGGCCAGACCGAAGTTCGGATGCACCTTCCGTGCGTGGTTGGCGATTACACCGATTTTTACGTCGGCATCCACCACGCGACGAATGTCGGGAAGCAGTTCCGGCCCGACAACCCGCTGCTTCCCAACTACAAATATGTGCCGATCGGCTATCACGGCCGGGCAAGCTCGGTCCGGGTCTCGGGCGAACCCGTGATCCGGCCGAGCGGGCAGCGCAAGGCCCCCGACGCCGAGATCCCGGAATATGGGCCGAGCCGGCGCCTCGACTACGAGCTCGAGCTCGGCATCTGGATTGGACAGGGCAACGAGCTCGGTTCGCCGATCCCGATCTCGGAGGCCGGCGAGCACATTGCCGGCTATTGCCTTCTGAACGACTGGTCGGCGCGCGATCTCCAGGCATGGGAATACCAGCCGCTTGGCCCCTTCCTCGCCAAGAATTTCCTGACGAGCGTCAGCGCCTGGATCGTCAGCCCCCTGGCCCTCGAGCCGTTCCGCAAGCCCATGCCCAAGCGTCCGACCGGCGATCCTCAGCCGCTGCCTTACCTCGCAGATCCCGTCGACGAGCAGACGGGTGCTCTCGAGATCCAGCTCGAAGTCCTGCTGACGACCGAACAGATGCGCCGCGAAGGACTTGCCCCGCACGTCCTCTCGCGTGGCTCGGCCGATACGGCGATGTACTGGAGCGCCGCCCAGATCGTTGCTCATCACAGCTCGAACGGATGCAACCTCCAGCCCGGCGATCTCATCGGCACGGGCACCCTTTCGACGGAGAGCGACGGAGGCTTGGGATCGCTCCTTGAAATCAGCCGCGGAGGGGCAAGTCCCGTGGATCTCGCCAGTGGTGAGAGGCGCAGCTTCCTCGAAGACGGAGACGAGATCACGCTCCGCGCCTGGTGCGAAGGCGAGGGCGCGGTCCGGATCGGTTTCGGCGAGTGCGTCGGCCGGGTGGGGGCGACGGGCTAGGCTAGAGCAGCCCCAAATTCTCTCCCATGAGCCTCGTCAGCGCATAGAGGCGATCGAGCCGCGGGGTTGCGAGGCCGTGCCTGGCGGCAATCTCCCTTGGCGCACCGAGCAGGGCTTCGAGCTCGATCGGCCGCCCCGCCTCGACGTCCTGGAGCATCGATGTCTTGAAGGCACCGAGGCGCTGGGTCACGGCCATCCGATCCTCGGCCGTTTCGTCGATCGAGCAGTCAATCACCTCGCCAATCGCGGCGAGCTCGTCCATGGTCTCGGCCATCATTGTGCGGATGAGATCGTCGGCGTGAAGCTTGTCCGCCGTCGACCTCGTCAGTGCCGAGAGGGGATTGAGCGAAGCGTTTCCCCACAATTTGTACCAGATTTCGCGGCGGATGTTGGGAGTCTCCTCGCACCGAATCCCCGAGTTCTCGAAGAGGGTGCAGAGCCTCTCGATCCGTTCGCTCCTTCCACCATCCGGTTCGCCGAGGAGCAGCCGGTCGGCCTGCTTCACGATCACGTGATTGGGAGCGCTTCGATAGCAGCTGGCGTGAACGACGCTTCCCGCCACCTGCTCGATGGGGAGCGCGTCCGCGATGGCGACCTCGGGATCGACCGACCACAAGGGGTCGTCGGTGAACCACCAGGGGACTCCATTCAGCATCGGGACGATCTGGGTTTCCGGGCCGACCAGGCATTCGAGCGCCGGGGCGATGGCAGGAAGGATCGGTGCCTTTACGGCAAGCACAACGACATCCTGCACTCCAAGGCCCGAAGGGTCGGCTGCAGTGCCAACCGCGACGCAACGCGTGTCGCCGCGATCGGTGATGAGGAGCCCCTCGGAATCGACCGCGCGAAGCGTCTCGTCGCGAGCGACGATGGAAACATCGTTTCCCGCGAGCGCAAGCCTCGCGGCGATCCAGCCGCCGATGGCGCCGGCACCGACAACGCAAATGTTCATCGCTTTGTGGATGGTCTACAAAATGACTTCTGGGCAAGGGGGAGTGATGCTGTTTCGTCAATTGTTCGAGCCGCAATCCTCGGCTTACACCTATCTCGTCGGCTGCGACGGGAGCTTGGAAGCCGTCCTCATCGACCCGGTGCTCGAGACCGTCGAGCGGGACCTCGAGCTGCTGAAGGACCTCGGCCTCACGCTGAAATACACGATCGAGACCCACCTTCACGCCGACCACGTCACGGGGGCTTCGCGCCTGCGCTCGCTCACCGGGTGCAGGTGCGCCCTGCCCGAGAAGAGCGGCGCTGCGCATGTCGACCTTCCGGTGAGGGAAGGGGAGTCGATCCCGATTGGCAATCTTCAGCTTCAGCCGCTCTACACGCCCGGCCACACCGACGACCATCACAGCTATTTTCTCGAGGCCGGCGGCGTCGGGCGCGTCTTTACGGGCGATGCCCTCCTCATCGACGGCTGCGGAAGGACCGATTTCCAGAACGGCGATGCCGCCACCTTGTACCGCTCGGTCCACGAGAAGCTGTTCACTCTTCCTGGGGAAACTCTCGTCTATCCGGGACACGACTACCAGCAGCGCCGGGTCAGCAGCATCGGCCAGGAGCGCGACCGCAATCCCCGGCTTGGCGGCGGGAGGAGCCTCGAGGAATTCGTCGAGATCATGGCCGGTCTGAACCTCCCGAGGCCAAGGAAGATGGACGTCGCAGTGCCCGCCAATCGACAATGCGGACAGGTCCACTGATTTGACCCTCGCGCCGGTGCGTGGCACCCGCCCGCCGATGGCCGACGAACCCGCATCGCAAGGCGAACCGCAGCGGACCTGGGGCGGCCGCTTCGGCTCCAAACCCGCCGAGCTCATGACTCGGATCAATGCGTCGATCGGCTTCGACAAGAAGCTGTGGCGCGAGGACATTGCGGCTTCCAAGGCTCACGCGGCGATGCTTCGCGAGCAGGGCATCATCGCCGAGGGTGATGCCGCCGCCATTCTCGAAGGGCTCGACATCATCGCCGGCGAATTCGAGCGCGACGGCGTTCCCGAGCGAACGGAGCTCGAGGACATCCACATGACGGTCGAGCACAGGCTCGGAGAGCTCATCGGGGCCGCCGCCGGCCGGCTCCACACAGCGCGCTCGCGCAACGACCAGGTCGCGACTGATTTCAGGCTTTGGGTGCGGGGCGCCTGCGACGAGGCGATGGCTTCGATCCACAACCTCCAGCGCGTGCTGGTTTCCCGCGCCGAAGAACATGCCGAAAGCGTCATGCCGGGGTTCACCCATCTCCAGGTCGCCCAGCCGGTGACGCTCGGCCACCATCTCATGGCCTATTACGAGATGCTTCGGCGCGACGCCTCGAGGTTCAGCGACGCCAGGGCCCGGATGAACGAGAGCCCGTTGGGCTCGGCGGCGCTCGCCGGGACAGGCTTTGCGATCGACCGCGAGCGGACCGCTGACGCCCTCGGCTTCGACGGCGTGATGGCCAACAGCATCGATGGAGTCTCCGACCGGGATTTCGCTTTGGATTACCTGTTTGCCGCCGCGCAGTGCGGGCTGCACCTTTCGCGCCTTTCGGAAGAGCTGATCCTCTGGGCGACGAGCGCATTCGGATTCGTCAGGCTGTCCGACGATTTCTCGACGGGCTCGTCGATCATGCCGCAGAAGCGCAACCCTGACGCGGCGGAGCTCGTCCGCGGGCACAGCGGCCGTCTCATCGGCGCTCTCACCTCGCTCATGGCGACGATGAAGGGACTTCCGCTCGCTTATTCCAAGGACATGCAGGACGACAAGGAACCGGTGTTCGAGGCGCGCGAACTGCTGACGATCTCGCTCGACGCCCTCGCCGGAATGATCGGCACGATCGAGTTCGATACTTCACGGATGCGCGCCCTTGCAGCGCAGGGCTTTTCGACCGCGACCGACCTTGCCGACTGGCTGGTGCGCGAGGCTGGAGTCCCGTTCCGCGAGGCTCACCATGTCACCGGGAGGGCGGTGAAAATGGCCGAGGAGCGCGGCTGTGAGCTCGCCGATCTCCCGCTCGATGCGCTGAAGGCCATCGACGGGCGAATCGACGAGCGCGTCTTCGACGTGCTCGGCATCGACGCTTCGGTGCGCAGCCGGGCAAGCCACGGCGGCACAGCGCCCAACCGGGTCCGCGAGGCTGTCGCCGCGGCGAGGGAAGAACTAGGCCTCTAGGCGACGGTCCCGCTGCGCGATCGTTCGCAGTCTCAGCGCGTTCAGCCTGATGAAGCCCGCGGCGTCGCGGTGATCGTAGCTGCCGCTTCCTTCCTCGAAGGTCACGAGGTCCTGGTCGTAGAGCGAGTGCTCGCTCGTCCGGCCGACGACGATCGCATTGCCCTTGTAGAGCTTCATGGTGACCCTGCCGGTCACATGCTCCTGGCTCCTGTCGATCGCCGCCTGGAGCATCTCGCGCTCGGGCGCGAACCAGAAACCGTTGTAGATGAGGCTCGCGTAGCGCGGCATCAGCTCGTCCTTGAGGTGCATGGCCCCGCCGTCCAGCGTGATGCTCTCGATTCCCCTGTGCGCTGCGAGCAGGATGGTTCCTCCTGGGGTCTCGTAGACGCCGCGTGACTTCATTCCGACGAAACGGCTCTCGACGAGGTCGAGGCGCCCGATCCCGTTGTCATGGCCGAGCTCGTTGAGCTTCGCGAGGAGCGCCGCTGGCGAGAGCTGCTCGCCGTCGATCGCGACAGCATCGCCCCGTTCGAAATCGATCGTCACGACCGTCGCCCTGTCCGGCGCCTCCTCGGGAGAGATGGTGCGCTGGTGGACATATTCCGGCGCCTCGGTGGCCGGGTCCTCGAGCACCTTTCCCTCGGACGAGGAATGGAGGAGATTGGCGTCGATCGAGAAGGGCGCCTCGCCGCGCTTGTCCTTGGCGATCGGGATCTGGTGCTTCTCGGCGAAGTCTAGCAGGGCTTCGCGGCTCTGGAATTCCCATTCGCGCCATGGCGCGATGACCTTGATGTCGGGTTCGAGCGCGTAATAGCCGAGCTCGAAGCGAACCTGGTCGTTGCCCTTGCCGGTCGCCCCGTGGCAGACCGCGTCGGCGCCGACGGCACGGGCGATCTCGATCTGGCGCTTGGCGATCAGGGGGCGGGCGATCGAGGTTCCGAGGAGATAATCGCCTTCATACTGGGTATTCGCACGGAACATCGGGAACACGAAGTCCCTCACGAATTCCTCGCGCAGGTCCTCGATGAAGATGTTTTCCGGGCGGACCCCCAGCATCTCGGCCTTCCGGCGCGCCGGCTCCACCTCCTCTCCCTGGCCGAGGTCGGCCGTGAAGGTCACGACCTCCGCGTCATATTCGCTCTGGAGCCACTTGAGGATGATCGACGTGTCGAGCCCGCCCGAATAAGCGAGCACTACCTTGGGTTTCTTCTTTTCCATCGGATCCGTTCTTGATTCTTCACCTGGGCCGGTGGGAGCCCCTTCCAATCGATTTCAGGCCGCGGCCGCCGGCTCGGCGAGCCTGGCAGCCGATTTCGCCTTTTGCCAGCGCTCGGGATCCGGGGTTTTCCCGAGAAGCCACAACATCGCTCCCCTTGCAGTGTGCATCCGGTTCTCGGCCTGCCGCCAGACGGCAGAGCGCGGTCCGTCGATGACAGGAGCGGTCACTTCCTCGCCGCGCCGCGCGGGAAGGCAGTGCATGAACCAGGCCTTGGGCGCCCGCTCCATCAAGGCCTCGTCGACCTGGTAGGGTTCGAACGCGGCGCGTCGCTCGCGACTGTCCTCGCCGCCCATTGAGACCCAGACGTCGGTGTAGATGATGTCCGCTCCCTCGACCGCTTCCTCGGGATCCGAGATCGAGCTGTCGAAGCCGTGGCCGGGCGGGCTCGCGATGACGAACTCGGCGCCGGCGAGTGAGCAGGCTTCGCTCAGCGAACGCGAGACGTTGTTGCCTTCGCCGATGAAGGCGATTTTCGCGCCTTCGAGACGGCCGAGCAGCTGCCTGATCGTGAGGAGGTCGGCAAGCGCCTGGAGCGGGTGGTCTTTGCCAGAAAGCATGTTGAGGATCGGAGCGGCATCGAGCGCCGCCATTTCCTCGAGGAGCTGGTGCTCGAACACGCGGGCGGCGATGATCGAATGATAGCAGGCGAGCGTGCGGGTGATGTCGGCAACGCTCTCGCGCGAGCCGATCCCGAGCTCCGGGGGCGAAAGGTAGACGGGGTGGCCGCCGAGCTGCGCGGCTGCGAGTTCCATCGAGTTGCGGGTCCTGGAACTCGGCTTTTCGAAATAGAGCGCGACCCCCTTGTCCTCGAGAAGGCGCACCGGGGGCTCCTCGGAAAGGCGGAGGATCGCTTCGAGGTCGCGAGCGGCAAGGTCGCGGATCGAAAGGAGATGCTTCACCAGCTTTTCTCCCGCTTGATCATGGTCCCGACGCCATGATCGGTAAGAAGCTCGATGAGGAGCGAGTGGTGGACCCGCCCGTCGATGATGTGGGCGAAGCCCACCCCCTGGTCGACCGCATCGGCGCAGGCCCTGAGCTTGGGGATCATTCCCTTTCCAACGCTCGCGTCGGTGATCCGTTCGCGAAGCTCGGCCGAGGTCAGCCTCGCAACGAGGCTGGTCTCGTCACCGGGGTCTTCGAGAAGCCCGGGAACGGCCGTCAGGTAGACGATCTTCTCGGCGCTCATCGCGACGGCGATGGCCCGGGCCGCTTCGTCGGCGTTGACGTTGAATGGCTGACCTTCCGCGTTCGCGCCGATCGTAGAGACGACGGGCGTCAGGCCATCGTCGAGGAGTCCATGAAGGAGTTCGGCCCGGACCTCGGTGACATTTCCGACGAAGCCGAGGGCGGGATCGACCGGGGTCACCGTGAGGAGCCCCGCGTCCTCGCCAGAGATTCCGATTGCGACCGGTTCGTCTCCCGCCTGGCTGTTGATGGTCGCGACGAGGTCGCGGTTGATCTTCCCGACAAGCACCATCCGGACGATCTCGAGCGTGTCGGCATCGGTCACTCGAAGCCCGTCCCTGAACTCCGGTTCCTTCCCGACCCGGCGAAGCATCGCATCGACCTGCGGACCGCCGCCATGGACGAGGACGCAGCGCACTCCGACGCTTCGAAGGAGGAGGACGTCCTGCGCGAGCGCGAGGTCGCTCTGGCGGTCGATCGCGGCTCCGCCGAGTTTCACGACGATCGATTTTCCGGCCCATTGCCGGATGTAGGGCAGCGCCTCGACGAGGACGTGCGCGGTTTGCGACGGCCTCATGAGGTCCTGCTGTTCTCTTTGATGTAGCCCGGCCCGAGATCGATCCCGATCATCCGGGCCGAGGCGTCGCCCGCGCCGAGGTGAACCTCGATGTCGACCTCGTCGCCCATCATGTGCTGTGCGAGCGCCACGCCGTCGTGATCGACCGCGACACCGCCCCTTGCGACGATGATCCCGCCGTAGCTGACCCACGACTTCTCGACTCTGAGGTCGGCTCCACTCGATCCCGCTGCCGCGAGCAGCCGGCCCCAGTAGGGATCTGCGCCATACCAGCTGCACTTCACGAGATTGTTCTCGACGATCGCCTTTGCCGCGATCCTTGCCTCCTCGAGCGAACGCGCTCCGGTGAGCGTCAGGTGCGCGATCCTTGTCATCCCTTCCGCGTCACGCGCCATCTGCATCGTGAGGTCCCGGCAGGCCTCGAGCACCGCGTTTGAGAACTCGTCGAGGTCCGGCCTCGCCCGCCGGCCCGAGGCGAGCAGCATCGCGGTGTCGTTGGTCGACATCGCGCCATCGACGTTGAGCGTGTTGAACGTGGCGTCCGCCGCCCGAGTGAGGATCTGTTGAAGCGCCGGGCGCGGAACGTCGGCGTCGGTTGTCAGGAAGGCGAGCATCGTCGCCATGTTCGGGGCGATCATGCCGCAGCCCTTGGCCATCCCGCCGACCGTGAAGTTCGATCCCCGGACCACCACCTCCTTGGGCTTGTGGTCGGTCGTGAGAATGCCGCGCGCGGCCTCTTCGCCGCCGTCGACGGACAGCTTCCTCGCGAGCTTCGGGGTCGCGGCAAGGATCGGCTCCATCGGCAGCGGAGTGCCGATGATCCCGGTCGAACATACCATGACGTGCGAGTTGGCGACCTGGAGCGCTTCGCCCGTCGCTGCTGCCATCAGCTGCGCGTTCTTGTAGCCGGGCATCCCGGTCCCGGCATTGGCGTTTCCCGAATTGACGATCACCGCGGCGGCCTTGCCGCCGTTCGCCTGAAGGGTCGCCCGGTCGAGCTCGACCGGGGGAGCGGCGAACTTGTTCTTCGTGAAGACGGCCGCGCAGGGCACCGGCTCAAGGTCCTCGGTGGCAAGCAATGCCATGTCGAAGCGGCGCCGCTTGATTCCGGCATGGCAACCGGAAGCGACGAACCCTTCGGCCGCAGTTACGCTCATGGATAGACTCCGATCGTGGTCAGCCCGGCGGTTTCCTCGAGGCCGAGCATGAGGTTGGCGCACTGGATCATCTGGCCCGCGGCGCCCTTGCCGAGATTGTCGATCGCCGAGAGCACAAGCACCCGCCCCGTCCGTTCGTCATGGCGGGCGGTGATCTGCACCCCGTTCGAGCCCGAGACCCACTTGGTCGACGGAGGCTGGTCGGTGACATGGACGAAGGGCTCAGCGGCATAGGCCTCGCGCAGTGTCTTCAAGGGGTCGCCGGGCGCCGCCATTTCCGCGTGACAAGTCGCGAGGATCCCTCGGGACATGGGGGCGAGATGGGGCGTGAAGAGCAGTCGGGCGCCGAGCGCCATCTCCATCTCGGCGGTATGGCGATGGGCAAGGAGCCCGTAAGCGCAGAGGCTTCCGTCGACGGTCGAAAAAGCGGTCGCTTCCTTCGCCTCGCGGCCGGCGCCGCTCACTCCCGACGCGGCGTCGACGATGATGCCGTCGGCTTTGACGATGCCCGCGTCGATCAAAGGCTTGAGGGCAAGGATCGCCGCGGTCGCATAGCAGCCTGCCGCCGCGACCGAGCCAGCCGAGCGGATGGAATCGCGATTGAGCTCGGGGATTCCGTAGATGAAGCGTTCAAGGAGCTCGGGCGCCCGGTGGGCGTGGGAGTACCAGCGCTCGTAGGTCGACGCGTCATTGAGCCTGAAGTCCGCTCCGAGATCGACGAACGGGATCCCGGCGCCAAGGACCAGGGGCGCGATCTCCTGGCTGCGGCCATGGGGAAGGGCGGCGAAGACGAGGTCCACCTCATCGAGCGATCCATCGAACTTCTCGAATTCAAGGTCTCCGAACCGGGCCGCCAGGTGGGGGTGGACCGCCGATATCCTTTGGCCCGCCCTGCTTTCGCCGAACAATCTTCCGGGGACGAGCTCGGGGTGCGCGGAAATGAGGCGCAGAAGCTCGCCGCCGACATAGCCCGAGGCTCCAAGGATGGCCGTCCGAATCATGGGGCGGCCCCTATTCACGTTATTGCATAATTATGCAAGTCAATGCATAAACATGCACATGAATGAACTGAAGGAACGACGCCAGCGGGCGATTGCCGACCTCATCCGCGAAGGGGCGCTTTCGAGCCAGGAAGAACTCGCGGAGCGCCTTCTGGCGCTCGGCTTTGCAGTCACCCAGGCGACGATCTCGCGTGACCTCGAGCAGATCGGCGCGGTCAAGGTCCGGCGCTCGGGGCTTTTGAGCTACGCGCTTCCCGACCAGGTCCGGAATGCCGCGGGGCCTCGCCTTGGTGCCATGCTTCGCGATTTCGTCCGATCGATCGACACTGCCGCGAACCTCGTCGTCCTCAAGACACCGCCCGGCTCGGCCCACCTCATCGGCGTCGCGCTCGATCAATCGGAGCTGAGCGAGATCGTCGGGACGATCTGCGGCGATGACACGATCTTCATCGCCTGCGGTTCGGCGAGGATCGCGTCGGACCTCGCGACGCGCCTCAGGGCGGAAAGCGGGAACCTTCAATAACGGCTAGTCCGCCGCCCCGGACCCTGATAGTAGTACGAAGCGTACTAACAGGGAGAGCGGGATGTTGAAGGTGATGGCCGGGCTCGCCGCTTCGCTCGTCGCGACGGGAGCATCCCTGGCCCAGTCTCCTCCCAGGCCAGTATGCGTCAGCGACGAATACAGGCAGTTCGACTTCTGGGTCGGGCAATGGGATGTCTACGATCCAAGGACCAACGCCCTTGTCGCGCACAGCCTCATCGAGAAGCTCTACGAGGGATGCGCTGTCCGGGAGAACTGGATGCCGCTCAGCGGTGGCGGAGGCGGCTCTCTCAACAGCTACCGACCCGATAAGAAGGAGTGGGTCCAGGTCTGGACCGACTGGCAGAACTCATTCAACGAATATCATGGCGTCCTCGAGGACGGCGCGATGGTGATGACCGGCAAGTCGACCGGTCCGACCGGCGCGGAGTCGATGACCCGAATGACATTCGAGCCGTCGAAGGACGGGACCGTCGTCCAGACCGGATATGTTTCACCCGACAGCGGCAGGAACTGGAAGCTCAATTACCAGTTCGTCTATCGCCGCTCGCCCGCCGTTTCCGGTACGGGCGCTCGTTGACAATAGTATGAATAGGACTATATAGAACAAGTCACCGGAGAGCCGCTTGAGCAGCAAGCGGCTCCGAGACCGGAGGAGCCATTCGCACAAGGGATGGCCTTCGGCCGAAAACGGGGGTGCCGGCCCGAAGTTCCCCTTCAGTCGGCCCCCCGTTGCCCCCTCACCGGAGACCGCTCCCCTGTTGTCAGGATGCGACAGTCGAAGCCAATTCATCGCCCATCCGCGCCTCGTCGGTTGCCTGGTATTTAATTAGTGCTATTCGGACGACATATCTTTTTCCGAAGGAGCCCGGAAGATGCGTTCGAGGTCAGCTGCGTCCCGACTGTCCCTTACCGTTTCGGCAAGCGCGCTGGTCGCTGCATGGACGAGCCCGGCGCTTGGCCAGGCTTCGCCCGCCGCAACGGGGGAAACGTGCGGGGGCATCGCGGATGCGGCTGCGAGGCAGGCGTGCGCCGATGCAGCAGCGGCCCAGGTCGATCCCAATGCGAACCAGGGCGAGCTTGCGACCAGCCCGACGGCGGGGGGCGTTGCCAATGCCCAGTCCACGCAGGCACGCGAGCAGGCGATCGTCGTCACCGGCTCGCGCCTCCACCGGGACGAGCGCACCAGCGCCGACCCAGTCAGCGTCATCGACCCCAATGTCGAGAACCGGGAAGGGAAGTTCAGCACCGCCCAGATCCTCCAGACTTCGCCGCTGGCGCAGGGATCGACCCAGATCACCTCGGCGCTTTCGACGAACTTCGTCGTCAACGGCGGCGAAGGCGTCGAGAACATCGATCTTCGCGGGCTCGGTCCCAACCGCACTCTCGTCCTCCTGAACGGGCGGAGGGCGGGTCCCGCCGGCACCCGGGGCGGGGTCGGCGCCTTCGACCTCAACGTCATCCCCGAGGACGCCATCCAGTCGGTCGAGATCCTCAAGACGGGAGCGTCCTCCATCTACGGCTCGGACGCGATCGCGGGAGTCGTCAATCTCATCACCAGGAAGGACCTTCGCGGCCTCCAGCTGCGCGGGTTCGGCAACTGGCCGACCGACAGCGGGGGCGAGGAATACAGCCTCTCGGGGATCTATGGCCTGGGTCTCGGCGACCGCGGCCACCTCATGGTGAGCGCGAACTATTACAAGCGCTCCGCGCTGACGAGGGGCGACAGAAGGTTCCTCGGCTGCGAGGAGGAACATATCTTCAGCGAGGCGACGGGGGAGCGCGCCGATCCCATCAATCCCAACACCGGAAAGCCCCGCTGCGGCACCTTCGCCAACGACGTTCTCTTCCTCACCGACTTCGCGCCCTATTTCACGCTCGACGGAAGCACGAACCTCCTGGGGCCCCCGGTCCCGGCCCAGGGCGGCGGCCTTACCCGCAGGCCCATCAACGCGATCCAGTTCAACCGGCCCGGCGACAATCTCGACCACTTCCTCGACCCGATTGGCCTATGCGATCCGGCGATCGATCCCTTCGGGGCCTGCCTGACCGCTCCCGCGGGCTTCTTCCCGGTCGGCTCGTACAATGCCGCTGGCCAGGCGCTGGAGCATACCTACAACCACCAGCTCGACCTCGACTCGATCATCCCCAAGACCCGGCGGTTCACGATCTACGGGGAGGCGGGCTACGATCTCACCGACAATGTCAGCCTCTTCTTCGAGGGGCTCTACAACCGCCGCAAGACCGAGACGGTCGCTCACCGCCAGCTGTTCTTCTACCAGTTCACCGGCAACTCGTTCCTGCCTTATTATTTCTGCGGGCCGTCAGGGACTCCCGGCTGCCAGTTCGCGCCGGGCGATCCCTTCAACCAGGAGTTCAGCGGGGACCAGCTCCTCAACCCCGTCATCATTGCCCCGGCAAGTTCGAGCACCGACGTCAAGTATCTGAGGCTCGTCGGCGGAGCGCATGCCGACCTTGAGCATCTCCTCCCGCACGGCTTTGCCGACTTCTACTTCCAGCACAGCCGCTCGGACGGCGACTATACGCGCGACATCATCTTCGACGATGCCGTCGACTTCGGAGTCGCCGCCTGGCGCACGCAGAGCTGCGCTGGGACTCTGACTGCGATCCGCGGCATTCCCTGCATCGACATCGACTATACCGATCCAAGGGTGCTCGCCGGCAATTTCACTCCGGAAGAGCGCGCGTTCCTGTTCGGCGTCAGCCACGGCAACACGCTCTACAAGCAGGATACTGCCGAGCTCTCGTTCGGCGGCGACGTGCTGAGGCTTCCTTATGGCCCATTGCGCTTCGCCCTTGGCGGTCAGTGGCGGCGTGATTCGATCCGCGATGTCCCGGGCGAAGCCAGGGATCCCGACCTCATGAACAACCTCTGGCAGAGCTCGAGCGCCGGGATCACCGCGGGATACGAGACCACCAAGGAGATATTCGGAGAAGTCGAGGTCCCGCTCCTCAAGAACCTGACGGCGGTCAAGGACCTGACCTTTTCGGGCGCAGCTCGCCTCACCAACACCTATGCGAGGCGAGCGGACGGCGAGGACCAGGCGAACAAGGGGAACTGGACCTACAAGCTTGCCGGCAATTACTCGCCGACCAGCTGGCTTCGCCTGAGGGCGACCTACGGAACGTCGTTCCGCTCGCCCGCGCTGTTCGAGGAGTTCCTCGCCAACGAATCGGGCTTCCTCCCGCAGAATCTCGATCCGTGCATCCGCTGGGCGCAGTCGGAAAACGAGGAGATCCAGCAGAATTGCGCGGCGCAGGGCATCCCGGGCAACTACCAGGGCGCCGGATCGACCTTCCAGACCTTCTCGGGCGGCGGCGTCGGCCATCTCGAGCCCGAGACGTCGAAGGCCTTGACCCTAAGCGCGATCTTTACGCCCGACGGCTGGCTGTGGCGCGACGCCCAGTTCAGCTTCGCGGTCGATTACATCGACATCGACGTCAAGAACCAGATCACGCAGCTCGGTCCGCAGAACATCCTTCTTGGCTGCTATACGTCGGACAGCTTCCCGGATGACCCGCTCTGCTCGCTCTTCACCAGGGCGCCGGCGGACGCGTCGAACAAGTTCAACATCCTGACGGTCCAGGATCCCTATCTCAACATCAACCAGCAGCTGAACAGGAGCCTCGATTTCACCACGAGGTTCCGCCAGCGGCTCGGCAGCTGGGGCACGCTCTCGATCCTCGGCGAAATGACCTACCAGCTGAAAGACAAGTTCACCCTTTTCCAGGGCGTCACGACCACCAACAACGGCCGTGCGGGTGATCCCAAGTGGGTCGCCGACCTCAACATCAGCTGGACCAAGGCGCCGTGGACGATCACCTACGGCCTCAACGTCATTTCGAAGACCAACGACTTCCGCAACCTCGAGGACCTCGGCGGCACCGACCTCACGGACAATCACTGCCTCGCGACCGCGTCCGCGTTTGGGCTTCGTGGCGGGCCCTACTGCCCCGTCTACAAGCTGCCGCGGGTCGCGACCCACAGCCTCTCGGCGGAAGTCCAGGTAACCCACGACATGAGCTTCCTCGTCGGAGTTGCGAACCTCTTCGACAAGAAACCGCCGCTGGTATCCACCTTCGGGGCCCCGATCATCCCGTTCGCGCAGGTACCGCTCCTTGGCAGCTACTATGATTATTACGGGAGGCGGCTGTTCGTGACGGTGAGGGCGGCGCTTCCGAACCTCTAGGCGGGCTCGTGGCTGCCACGGGAGGGGCGGGCATCTTGCCCCTCCTTCGACGCGAGCTCCTGGACTTTCTTCCTGAAGTTGCGTCCGACCGGAAGCTCGGTCGAGTCCTCGAGCACGACCTTCATCCCCTGCCGCGAGCTTCGAATGGCCCTGAGGTGCGCGCGATTGACGGCATAGGAGCGGTGCACCTGGACGATTCCCTCCGTCTCGAGCTCGCTGCAGAAGGAGGAAATTGAGCTTCGATGGAGAAAGCTGGTCTCTCCGGCGTGGAGCCGGACATATTCGCCCTCGGCCTTGATCCAGTGGAGCCTCGAGATGGCGAGCCTCACCATCTCTCCCCGGCTCGGAACCCAGATCGAGCGCTCTTCCCCCGACGCTCTCTTGTGGCGAAGCTCGTCGAGCTGGCTCGCGAGGTCGCGCATTCTCTGGGCGGCCTCGCGCCCCTCCACGCCCGCCCTCGCGCGTTCGATCGCCTGCTTGAGGCGAGGGAGGCGGACCGGCTTGCACAGGAAATCGATCGCGCCCTGGTCGAAGGCCTGGGGTGCGAACTGGGGATAGGCCGTGACGAAGCAGAAGAGCGGGGGCTTCGACCCGCCTTCGGCCGGATGGTGAAGGAGCGCTTCGACGATGTCGAAGCCGTCGAGCTTGGGCATTTCGACGTCGAGGATCGCGAGATCCGGGCCGAGCTCCCGGATCGAGCGCAGCGCATCGGGGCCGTTCGAAGGCGCCGCGAGGATTTCCACTCCCTCGACTTCGCCGAGGAGTGCAGTCATTCGATCGAGGGCGAGCGGCTCGTCATCGACGATGACGACTCGAAGCGTGTTCATCCTTCCGTTGCCGGGAGCCTCAGGAGGTTCCGGAACCCTCTGCTGCCGGTCCGCCCGCTTTCAAAGCTCGCCGCCTCGCCGAAATGGGCAGCGAGGCGTTCCTGGACGTTGAGGAGGCCAACCCTCTCGCCGATCGAGGGCGCCGGCTCGGCATTGCCCCCATCGTTCTCGACGACGAGTTCGAGCACGCCTTCCAAGCGGCGAGCCGCGATTCGAAGGACCACTGGAGCAGTGCTCCTCGCCACCGCATATTTGATCGAATTCTCGACGAGCGGCTGCGTGATGAGGGCGGGGACGAGGAGGGATCGGGCATCGTCGGCCATGTCGACGACGACACTCAGCCGCTCCGGGAACCTCACCTTCTCAACCGCGAGATAGAGGTTCTGGAGACTGATCTCCTCGTCGAGCCTGACGAGCTGCTGCGGATCGAGCGCGAGCGTCGCCCGGAGGAAGTCGGCGAGGTTCTCGGTCATGGCTTCGGCTTCCCGAGCGTCCCCCCGCGAGAGCAGCGCCGCGACCGAATTCAGGGCGTTGAACAGGAAATGCGGGTTGAGCTGGTTGCGAAGGGCGCGGAGCTGCGCGGAATGGGCGAGCCCCTGCAATATTGCGATCTGGCGTTCGCGCTCGCGGATGTCGACGCCGTAGGACAAGGCGAGGATCACCGCCGAGGCCGATGCGAAGAACCAGAACCTGACGATGAAGTTGCTGGCGAAGGCGACGAAGAAGGGGGACGTCATCCTGTCGTCGGGAAAGGCCAGGGCCCAGACCCAGTCGGAGAAGAAGGAGTGGATGATTGTCGCCATGACGGCGAGAACGAGAGCAGTTGACGCCCTCAAGGCAAGGGGGCGCGATTTCTGCCTCTCGAGAATGAGCGCGACCCCGAACGAAAGAACGATTCCCGCGATCGCGATAAACAGGCGCGGCAGGATGAGGGCCGGGGCTTCCCTCGTCGAGTTGATGAAGCCGTAGGCGGTGTAGAAGACGTACCAGATGCCCCAGAAGCCAAGAATCACCGCGGCATAAGGCTTCCAGCTCCTCAGCCGGGTGACGAGAAGATCCCAGTCGAAGCCCGCGGTCCCGGCGCTGCGGAGGGAACGCAGGGCCTTGCCCTCGACGTTCATGCCTGAAGGCCCCCGGTCAAGAGCAGGGACTGCACCATCGACGGTCACCTCGAAGCTTTTCCTCCCGTTACCCAATGCATAGTGCGATTCGCAGGATCGTCCTAGCCTTCATTGCCGCGATTTAATCCGGGAGCGCGCTTGCCAGCCGGCCCGCTGGTGCTAATTGTCCCACGCCCGCGACTTTCATCGGACATTCTATTTGGCCCGCGAGACAATCACCCTGACCGATGACGAGGGGACGTTCCTCTCGCTCCTCGTCCGCGTCGGCCCCGCGACGGCCTACCAGATCTCGAAAATCTACGCCGAGTCTCCGGTCAGCAATTTTGGGACCAGCAAGGGGAAGATCTACCCCCTGATCAGGCGCCTTCGCGATCTTGGCTTCATCCGCTCCGAACGGGTCGAGGGCGATGCGCGGGGAAGCGAGCGCCTCGAATGCACCGCGGCCGGGATCGAAGCGGTCCGGCACTGGGTGAAGGAAATCCGTTCGAACCATGTCCTGCTCGAAGATCCGCTGCGCACCAAGGTCCAGTCGTTCGGGCTCCTGACGGCGCGCGAGCGACTGAAATGGGTCGCCGATGCAAGGGCCGCGCTCGTCCAGAAGCTCAAGGACCTCGAGGATTATGCGGCCGAGGTCGAGGTCCCGTTCAAGGACATCGTCCACGACAATGCAGTAAGCTCGGTCGAATGCCGCCTCCAGTGGCTCGACCGTCTCGAGAGGAGCATCGAGGCCGAGGTCCACTTGCCTTCACGAGGGAAGCGCGAGGCCTCCGGAACACGCGGCCGCGCCTTGAACCGCTCATGAGAAAGCGGCGGCTCCCTTTTTAAGGAAGCCGCCGCCTCGTTGAGCCTTGGCCGACCTAGAAGTCGACCGTGAAGCCGGCGAACATGTAGCGCCCGAGCGCGTCGTACATCTGCGGCCAGGTATTGCCGTTGCCGAGCGCGAGGCCGTTCACCGGCGGGTCCTTGTCGAAGATGTTGTTGACCCCGAGCCTCAGGTTCAGCTTCTGGGCCATGCGCGCGGTGAAGGCGAGGTCGAAAGAGTTGCGCGCAGCGAGCCGCTCGTCTCCCTGATTGCCGTTGGGGCCGGCGCCGCCGTTGAGGTCGGGGTCGTTGCTCAGGGAATCGAGCGTGACCGACGAGAAGTGACGCCACTGCACCGAGGCTCCAATCCCGTTCGGCATCGTCAGCCCAAGCCTCAGCTTGTGGCGCCATTTCGGGTTGGGAGGCGTCGGCGGAGTGTTGGGAGAGCAGGTCGGGCCGTAGAGCCCGACGCAATCATAGGTGATGTCGCCAAAGGGATTGGTGATGAGATGCTTGAGGAGCGTTCCGACGAAGCTCACGTTGAGGGTGCCGATCCCGCCGAGCCGGCGGTTGTAGCTGCCCTGGAGGTCGAAGCCCTTGGTCTGGAGGCCGCCGACGTTGAGGTTGGTGAGCGTGATGAAGCCCTGCGGAGTGAGCCACAACGTGCCGAACTGGTCGCGATGGATGAGGTCGCAGAAGAGACCGTTCGAGAGGCACGAGTTCATGACCGTCGCAAAGCCCAGGATGCCGATCAGGCTCTTCACCTTGATGTTGTAATAGTCGAGCGTGAGGGCGAGCCCCGGGACGAAGCGCGGCTGGACGACGAGGCCGGCGGTCCAGGTGTCGGCCTTTTCGGGCTGGAGCGCGGGATTTCCGCCAAGAAAGCCGGTATACTGCTTGGCAGGGTTGGCCGGGATGTGGCCGTATTGAGCAGCCGTGATGCCGGTCGCTGCGCACGCCTGCTGGCTCGCGGTCGGCGCCGGTCCTTCGCAGGGATCGGCATTTCCGACGAGGCCGATCGCCGTCGGAGCGAATAGCTCCGCGACCTGTGGCGCTCGGACAGCGCGGTTGTAGCTGCCGCGCAGGCGCACGTCGGGGATGGGGGCGAATTCGCCCTCGATCTTGTACGTGCTCGTGTTGAAGCTGCTGTCGGCGATATGATAGTTCGAGAGGCGGTAGCCCGCGTTGATCTGCAAGAGATCGATGAAATTGTGCTGTACGACCGGGATCTGGATCTCGCCGTAAAGCTCGCGGACATCGGTATGGCCCTTGATCGGCGGAGTGGTCGCGCCGTTTCCGGTGAGATCACCGGTCTGGAACTCGATGTCGGGGCTGTAGGAGAGCGAGTTCTTGACATAGTCGACGCCGATGTTGACGCCGATCCCGCTGTCCGCCCACGGCGTCTGGAGGCCATAGTCGGCGCCAGTGAGGGTGATGTCGCCTTCCGCGATCGTCTGGGCGACATAGCCTTCCTCGAAGCCCGGGACCTGGACGTAGTTGAGCGCCGCCTGGGTCACCCCGCCCGTCTCGAAGACGTTGTAGGGGACGCAGTTCGGGTCCGACCCGTCGAAGACCGAACGGCACTGGATCGTTGCGCCGGGGGTTCCGGGCGCGACGATCGCTCCGTTCAGGACCGAGACGGCATCGAGCGAGCGCGTGAGCCGGGCCAGCGAAAAATCGTTGTAATGGGCGTGGTCGAACAGCGCCTTGCTGTAGTCGTAGGACAAATCGTAGGTGATGCCCTTGGCGATGTCGCCCTTCATTCCGCCGACGATCCGGTAGTCGGTGTGATTGTAATCGTCGTCGCGCCCGCCGCCTTCGACGTTGCGCCTTCCGATCGAGACCTTCGCTCCAAGGACGCCGTTCTGGACGAGGGTGAGCGAAGGATCCCCGCAAAGGATCTGGCGCTGCTGCGCCGACATCAGCGGGTTGTCGCAATTGATGAAGGTCGTGTTCCCGAAGTCGCCCGAAGGCGCGATGAGCGCGTCCGTCCTGTCGTGCATGAACATGACTTCGAGGTACGGCCTGAACGCCGGGCTGATCTGGTAGTCCGCGAAGGCGCCGAAGGTGTAGCGCTCGTCGGGCCGCTGGAAGTAGTTGTACGGCGCGTAGTTGAACAGCGTCGTCCCCTCGACGAACTGGTTTCCCTGGACGAAATACTGGTTCACCAGCTGCCCGGTCGGGGTGAACTGGTTGAATGTCCCCGTGTCGGTGGTTGACGAACCGCCGCAGTAGAATTCGCCATATTGGGCGATGTACTGCGGAGCGAACGAGCCCAATGCGCAGAACGAGAAGTCGCGGGTGGATTCCAGAACCGGGTCCTGGCTGCGGTAGGTCGCGTAGGCCTGGACGTGGCCGCGGCCGTCATCGAAGGCGGCTCCGAACACCCCGGCGATATCCTGCGCCCCTCCGTTGGTGCTCATCCCGTGGGGGAAGCGATAGCCGGCGAGATCATTGGCCTGGACGAGATCGTCGCCCATGTGCTGGTGATGGTTGAAGACGCTCGCCTGGCCATCGATCCTGAAGCCCGTGAAGCTGTCGTCCATGATGAAGTTGACGACCCCGGCGACCGCATCCGCGCCATAGACTGCCGAGGCGCCGCCGGTCAGCACGTCGACCCGCTTCACCAGCTGGATCGGAATGATGTTGATGTCGGGCGTCGCCTGGCGCGGGTCGCCCCCGACGAGGCGCTTGCCATTGACGAGGACCATGGTGCGCTTGGCGCCAAGGCCGCGAAGGTTGACCGTGGCGGTTCCGGTGGATCCGTTCGAGATGTTCGATCCCTGGTCCGAGAAGACCTGGGGAAGGGCGTTGATGAGGTCCTCGGTCCGGGTCGTTCCCGAAAGCTTCACCTCCTGGCTTGAGACGGTCGTCACCGGGCTCGCGGTCTGGAGGTTCGGCTGTGGAATGCGCGAACCGGTAACGATGATCTCCCTGGGCTCGGCCGGGGCGGCTTCCACTGGAGCAGGAGCGATCGTCGGCGGGGCGGCGCTCGTGTCAGGAGGGCTCTGGGCGGCATCCTGGGCACGGGCCGGAGATATGATCGCGGCACTTGTGCAAAGGACGGTGCCGGTGAGCAGGCCCTTGAGGGCGCGTTGACGGTTCATGCAGTCTTCCCCTTCCTGCGACTGGCTCGCAAGTTTAGTTCTGATCGCACTACTAGTTAGCGGGGAAGCTCCAAGGCAACGCCAATTTCGTACGAGTCGCACGTTTGCAGCGCGATTGTTGTATGGGCGCAACAGGTTTGCCG
>DASZYL010000198.1:0-4355 GCA_035545385.1 Sphingomicrobium sp.
CAAGATCAAGATGCCGCGCCTCGGGGCGGACGTGAAACGCCTGATGAAGCTCATCGCGCCCGCAGCAGCGGGCGCTGGCGCGGTCCAGTTCAATCTCCTCGTCTCAAGCGCGCTCGCGACGGGGCTCCTTCCCCACGGCTCCGTCTCCTACATCTATTACGCGGACCGCCTGAACCAGCTTCCGCTTGGATTGATCGGGATCGGACTTGGCACCGTCCTTCTCCCGACCATCTCGCACCAGCTTGGCCGGGGCGCCGACAATGAAGCGATGATCACCCAGAACCGGGGTCTGGAGCTCGCGCTCTTCTTCACTCTCCCGGCGACCGTCGCCCTCGTCATCTGCGGAGTTCCGATCATTACCGGCCTCTTCCAGCACGGCCAGTTCGGCGCGGTCGACGCCCTGAAGACGGGACAGGCGCTCGCCGCTTTTTCGCTCGGCCTTCCTTCCTACGTCCTCGTGAAGGTCCTGACCCCGGGATATTATGCGCGGCACGACACCAGGACACCGATGCGCTTCGCGATGATCTCGATCGCGATCAACCTCGGGCTCAACATCGCCCTCATCGTCCCCCTGAAGCATGTCGGGCCGCCGCTTGCGACGGCGCTCGCCTCCACCGTCAACGTCTGGATGCTCTATCATACGCTGAAGAAGCGCGGCCATTTCGAAGCGGACGCGCGCCTGAAAAGGCGCATTCCCCGGCTTGCGCTCGCCGCTGCACTGATGGGCGTCGCGCTCTTCTTTGTCGGGCCCCTCGTCACCCCCTATGTCACGGGTTCGGTTTTCCATCGCACGGCCGGGCTCGCCGCGCTCGTCATGGCCGGCGGGCTCGTCTACGCCATTGCCTGCTTTGCGACGAAAGCCTTCGTTCTCGACGATGTGAAACTCCTGACGAGGCGTACCCAGAAATCATGACGAACCAGTCGAAGACCCGAGTCGTTTCCGGCATCCAGCCGACGGGCAACCTCCACCTTGGAAATCTCCTCGGAGCGATCCTCCGCTGGGTGAGGATGCAGGACGAGACCGAGTGCCTCTATTTCCTCGCCGACCTTCACGCGCTGACCGTCGACATCGACCCCGCCGAGCTTCGGGCCAATGTCCGCGAGATGGCCGCAGCGCTGATCGCGAGCGGGATCGATCCCAAGAAGTCGATCGTCTTCAGGCAGAGCGCGGTCCCGGCGCATTCGGAGCTCACCTGGATCCTCAACGGGACGGCGAGGATGGGCTGGCTCAACCGAATGACCCAGTGGAAGGACAAGGCGGGCAAGAACCGCGAGGGAGCCTCGGTCGCCCTCTTCGACTATCCCGTCCTCCAGGCCGCCGATATCCTCCTTTACCAGGCGACCCACGTCCCGGTCGGCGAGGACCAGAAGCAGCATGTCGAGCTGACGCGCGACATCGCGATCAAGTTCAACAATGATTTCGACGTGGATCTCTTCGTGGTGCCCGAGCCGTTCATCGGCGGCGGGACCACGGCGCGAATCATGTCGCTTCGCGACGGGTCGGTGAAGATGTCGAAGTCGGACCCGTCGGAAATGAGCCGGGTGCACCTCACCGACAGCGACGAGACGATCGCCCAGAAGATCCGAAAGGCGAAGACCGATCCCGAGCCGCTTCCGGAGACGATCGAAGGGCTCGAGGGACGCCCTGAAGCCCGCAACCTCGTCGGTATTTACGCGGCGGTGACGAACGAGGGCATCGAAGACGTGCTGGCGCGCTTTGCGGGCCAGGGTTTTGGAACCTTCAAGCCTGCGCTTGCGCAAGTGCTCATCGAGCTCATCTCTCCCATCCGGCAGCGTCTCGACGAGCTTCGGAGGGACCCCGCCGAGCTCGACCGGATCCTCGCCGATGGAGCGGAGCGCGCCGCCGAGCTTGGAGCTCCGGTTCTCGCCCGGGCGAAAGCCGCGGTTGGTCTCACCTAATAGCTGGCGAAGCCTTGGATACGACGAACCCCAACAGTCATTCGCGCCCGCTGGCACTTTCCCAGCGGCTCGCCCAGATCGTCGCCGAAGAGGGCCCCGACCGGCTGACCTTCTCGGAACTCGCAGCCCAGCTCCACGCGAGGGCCTGGGGCGGCCTTCTCTTCATTTTCGCAGCCATCAACGTCCTGCCCTTGCCTCCTGGGACGAGCGCCTTTTTCGCGCTTCCGATCCTCGTCGTCTCGGCACAGATGGTGTTCGGCCGCTCGTCGCCCTGGTTTCCTGCACGGATCAACCGGCGCGGGGTGAAGAAAGCCGAGCTCCAGCGTCTGATCTCCAAGATGGGCTGGTTCGAAGCGCGGGTCGAGCGGATCTTCAAGCCGAGGCTTCCCAGCCTCACCGGTCCCGGAGCGACCCGGGTGATCGGCCTCGTCTGCTTCCTCCTCGCTCTTGTCGCAGCGATCCCAGTGCCCCTGTTCCACGTCGCCCCGGCCGCGGCGATCCTGCTCTTCGGCCTCGCCCTCATCTACCGCGACGGCGCTCTTGTCATCGTCGCTGCGATTGCCGGAGTGCTGAGCCTCGTCGTCGATGCCTTGATCATCGGCTCCGGGGTCGTTGTCCTCAAATATATGGCCTCGCGGCTCTTCTAGAAGCGAAAGTCCTGGGGCCAAGCAAAAGCGGGCCCGCCGGAATTGCTCCGGCGGGCCCTTTCCTTCCCGGCGTTTCGGGGCGACCGGAAAGGCCACCTCCCCTCTGATCGCCTGCGGCACTCCCGCAATTGGACGTGCCGCGAGCGGTCAGCCCTCCAGCTGTCTCGTCAACAACCGGATGTCCGCGTCGAGCTCCGCGTCGCTCGCGCGCAATTTCTCGATCTGGCGCACGGCGTGGATCACCGTCGTGTGATCCCTTCCGCCGAAGCGCCGGCCGATGTCGGGCAGCGACTTCGGAGTCAGCTGCTTGGACAGGTACATCGCGACCTGGCGCGGCCTTGCGACTTCGCGCGCACGCCTTGCCGAGGTCATCTCCGCCTTGCGAATTCGATAATGCTCGGCGACCTGCGTCTGGATCTCGTCGATCGAGATGCGGCGCTGGTTCGCTCGAAGCACGTTGGCGAGGACTTCCTCGACGAAGGCGATGTCGATCGCCCGGCCGGTCATCATCGCATAGGCCCCGATCCGGTTGAGCGCGCCTTCGAGCTCGCGGATCGACGACGTCACCCGGCGAGCGAGGAAGTCGATGACAGGGCGCGGCATCTCCACTCCGGGAAGCGCCTCGAGCTTCGCGCAGATGATGTTGAAGCGGAGCTCGTAGTCCGCGGCGTTGATGTCCGCGACGAGGCCCCAGGAGAGACGGGATAGAATCCTCGGTGCAATACCGTCGAGGTCCTGCGGCGCCCGGTCCGAAGTGATCACCAGCCGCCGGCCCGCGGTGATGATCTCGTTCATCGTGTGGAAGAATTCTTCCTGGGTCGAATCCTTGCCGGCGATGAACTGGACGTCGTCGATCAGCAGCAGGTCCGCGTTCCTCAGCCGCTGCTTGAACCCGATGGTGTCGTTCTCTTTGAGCGCGCGGATGAACTCGACCATGAATTTCTCGGCCGACATCGAGACGACTCGAGAGCCGCGGTTGTGGGCGAGGAAGGCGTGACCGATGGCGTGGAGCAGGTGGGTCTTCCCGCGCCCGGTTCCACCATGGATGAACAGCGGGTTGAAGCCGACCGTCGGAGACGTGGCGAGCGTCCGGGCAGCGGTCGCCGCGACCTCGTTGGCCTTTCCAACGACGAAGGTCTCGAAGCGATAGCGGGGATCGAAATTGGGAGCGTTGGGGTCGCGCTCGGCAGGCGGCGGGCTTTCCTCGAGAATGAGAAGCGGCGCAGGCCTCGGAGCGTCGGCAGCAGCGATCACGCGCACGTCGCGAACGATCGGGAGCACCGTCTTCCAGGCCAGGGTCAGGCGTTCGCCGAAATGCGAGCGGACCCAATCGGCCATGAACTGGCTCGGCATGACGAGGTCGAGCGCCCCGCTGTCGGGTTCGAACGCCCCGAGCTCGGCCGGCTTCAGCCAGCCGTCAAAGGTTCGCGCCCCAAGGTCGCGGCGAAGGCCGTTTCGAATGGATTCCCAGGCCGCTTCCAAAGGCGCCGAAACCGGCGCCTCGGACAGTTCGACCGACGAATTGGCCCCTCCAGCCTGCACTTCTCCGCGCCTCCCTCGTCTCGCCCCCGTTTCAAGGCAAAAGAACTCCGTTGCGCGTGACACGAGTCGCGCGCGCACCGTTTCTTTTCTCTCTTGCCCCCGGCGCGGATTCGCGCCCGGAAAGACCTTTGTGAGACTCTAGCGGGCGGCTTGCAAGTGCCGTTTTTTCATCAAAGTGCAATAAAAGGCCTTGACATAGGAAACAGGCCGAAAGTTCACGGAAATGGCTGAAAACGGCCATTTTTA
>DASZYL010000199.1:0-8899 GCA_035545385.1 Sphingomicrobium sp.
CCATTCTCCTCGCGGCAGTTGCGCCTTGCCATCCTCACCCACTCGTCGTGCGTGTAGCGCTCGAAGGCCCCGGCATTGTTGGTGGCGATCGCGTCGGCAGCCTCGTCCCAGCTCGCAAATCGGCGGTCCTTGCCGACGTAGGAGAGGATCCTCTCGATGCCGCCGGGAGCAACGTCGGGCCCGACGTCGTTGAGGATCGCCGCCCGGATCCTTTGCGGCGCAGTCACCGCGGTCATCATCGTCACGAGACCGCCAAGGGAGGTTCCGACGAACACCGCGGACGCGACGTGAAGCTGGTCGAGGAGCTGGATGACGTCGCCTGCATAGACGATCGGCGTGTAGCGTGCCGGCAGGGGATCGTAGTCGCTGAGGCCTCGGCCCCTGAAATCGAGGGCGATCACCCTTCGGTCCTTGGAATGACGCTCGGCGAGTTCGGCGAAGTCGCGCGAATTGCGGGTGAGGCCATGGAGGCAGAGGAGCGGAGTCCTCCCTTCAGGGCCCGGATAGTCGCGATAGTGGAGCCGAAGCCCGTCGGCGACGGTCAGATAGCCGTCGCGGTAGGGCTTGCCCTCCGAAACTCCTTCGCCCGTCATTTGGCGAGCCCCTCGCGAAGGAGCTTGCTGGTTGCGTCCGCGACCTGCTTCGGGTCGGTGCTTGCCCAGACTGCGAAACGCAGGCCCAGGAACACGTTCGCGCCCATCAGTGCCCAGGAGAGGATCTCGAGCTCCTCGTCCGAATATCGATCATCGATGTCTCCCCTGTCGCGACCGGCAATGAGGCGATCGGCGATTCGGGTGGCGGTCGTCTCATAATGTTCGCGATAGGCTCTCGGGTCGACGAACTCGGCTTCGTCGATGATGCGGTAGACGTCGCGATGCTCGCGCGCGAACCAGAGGAAGGATTCGAGCGCTCCCCGCTCGCCGTCGAGCGTGTCGGAAGATCCCTTGAGGGCCGGCGCCACATGGTCCTTCACCTGCGACGACATGTCGCGAACGAGGGCCTGGAACAGCGCCTCCTTCGAATCGAAATAGGTGTAGAACGTCCCGAGCGCGACGCCCGCGCGCTGGGTGATCCCGACGATCGAGCTTTCGGAAAACCCCCGCTCCCCGAACTCGTCGCGCGCGGCGTCGAGGATCTTTCGAAGAGTCCGTTCGCCGCGCGCCGTTCGAGGCGCCTTTCCGCGGCTTGCAGGGCTAGCCTGCTCTTCGTCGGTCACTCGTCGCCCCCCTTTCCATCGGGATAGCTTTCTACCGCGATCATTCGCAAGTTGAAAGCCGTTTCAACTTTCACTAAGGCAGTTCCGTCGCGGGACGATAGAGGGTCGCCCTGCGCGAGGGGAGAAAGTCTAAGATGCGCGTCACCTTTGTCCGCGCCGCATTGCTCGGCACTGTCGCCGCTGCGGCGTTGATCACGACTCCGGCACTGGCGCAGGAGAACCCGGACACCAGTCCTTCAAGCCCGAGCAACCAGCAGACCGAGAATGCCTCGGCCGACGCGAGCGAACAGACGATCGTCGTCACGGCGCGCCGACGCAACGAGCTCCTCCTCGATGTCCCGGTCGCGGTCACGGCCTATTCTGGCGAACAGCTCGACCGCCAGGGCGCGCTCGACATCACCGATATCGCCGACACGACCCCCAACGTCACTCTCGAGGTGTCGCGCGGAACGAACAGCACGCTGACGCCCTTCATCCGCGGCATCGGCCAGCAGGATCCGGTCGCGGGCTTCGAACAGGGCGTCGGCCTCTATCTCGACGACGTCTATCTCAATCGCCCCCAGGCGGCGGTTCTCGACATCTATGACGTCGAGCGGATCGAGGTCCTGCGCGGTCCCCAGGGGACGCTCTACGGCCGGAACACGGTCGGAGGCGCGATCAAATATGTGACCCGGCGGATCCCGACCGACGGGCCCCACGCCATGGTCCGGACCAACGTCGGAACCCACGGCCAGTTCGATGCGATCGCCCAGGTCTCGAGCCCGCTCACCCAGAGCCTTCGGATCGCCGCCGCGGTCGCCCGTCTCAGCAATACCGGATTTGGCCGCAACCTCACGACCGGGGATCGCAACTACAACAAGGACGTCTGGGCGGCGCGCGGAACGCTCGAGCTCGAGCCCGCTGCGGACGCCTTCTTCCGCCTCTCCGGCGACTATACCTGGGACAATTCCAACCCGCGCGGCGGGCATCGCCTCATTGCGAACCTCGTCACCGGCGAGCTTCCGCTCGGCAACGTCTTCGACAGCGAAGGGGCGCTCGTCGATCCCAAGCAGAAGGTGCGCTCAGGGGGAATTTCGCTTCACGGCGAGATCGGCCTTACCGACTGGCTCAAGTTCCGAACGATCACGGCCTACCGCAAGGACAGGAGCGACACCCCGATCGACTTCGACGCGACCCCGGCGGTCGATGTCGACGTTCCCGCGATCTACAAGAACCACCAGTTCAGCCAGGAGCTGCAGCTGGTCGCGGACAAGGGTCCGCTCCAGGGCGTCGCGGGCTTCTATTATCTCAATGCGAGCGCCTTCGACGTCTTCGACGTTCGTCTCTATACGACCCTTCCTGCCGTTCTCCCGGGGCTTACCGCCGCGACCGTCGGCGACGTCAAGACGAGGACCTGGGCGGCCTTTAGCGACCTTACCTACAATTTCTCCCCGCAGTGGGCGGCCTCGGTCGGCCTTCGCTACACGAACGACCATCGCCACGCGAACGTCTTCCGCCGCAACCTCATCCTCGGCGGATCTCCCGAGCTCGGCGGTTCTGACCCGTTCGATGCGACCGGAGTCCAGCTCGGCAGCCCGACCTCGGAGTTCGACGGGTCGAGGACCGACAAGGCGGTAACTCCCCGCCTCTCCGTCAATTTCAAGCCGACGCCCAACCACAATCTCTACGTCAGCTACAGCCGCGGGTTCAAAGGCGGCGGCTTCGATCCCAGGGGTCTCACCACCCAGGCCCCGAGCCAGGACCCCAAGGATATCTACGACTTCATGGCGTTCGACCCCGAAAAGGTCGACAGCTACGAGGCGGGGTGGAAGGCCTCGCTGTTCGGCCGGCGCCTCCAGCTCGCGACGGCGATCTTCGATGCCGAATATAAGGACGTCCAGGTCCCCGGATCGTCAGGCTGCATCGTGAACGGCGTTGCGACCTTCTGCGGGATCACCACCAACGCCGGCAAGGCGCGCTTCCGCGGAGTGGAAGTCGAGACCAATGCGCGTGTCGCCCAGGATTTCGCGGCCCTGGGAGACCGTCTCAACCTCTCGGGAACGCTTGGCTATCTCGACGCCAAATATCGCCAGTTCATCACCAATATCCCCGGGCTCGGACCGGTCGACGTTGCCAAGGACCGCAAGATCCAGAACACTCCGAAATGGACCCTGAGCGGGACCCTCGATTACGAGACCCCGCTTGCGGACGGCCGCCTCGATTTCAACACGACGGTCTCCTACCGGAGCGCAAGCCAGCAGTTCGAGCTTCGAACGCCGATGCTCGACCAGCCGGGCTTCTCGCTCTGGGACGCGAACCTCGTCTGGCGCTCGCGCGGCAACCGCTACGAGATCGGCCTTCACGGCAAGAACCTCCTCAACAAGAAATACATCGTCGCGGGCTACAATTTCCTCGCCCAGGACCCCTTCTCGGGCAATTTCATCCTGAATGGCGGAAAGCCCGTCCCGACGCTCGGAACGGCGGGCGTACTCACCGCTTATTACGGGAACCCGAGGCAGGTCTTCCTCTCGGCCGCGGTCAACTTCTAGGAACCTGAACGGCAGGGGGCGGTCACCTTGAGGACCGCCCCATCCTTCACCTTTTCGTTTGCCGCTCTGCCGATTAGGGTGAGATTCGATGCGGCAATATCTCGATCTCATGAAGCTGATCCTCGAGCGCGGGGTCGAGCAGGAGGACCGCACCGGGACTGGGACGCTCTCCTGGTTCGGCGCCCAGATGCGCTTCGATCTTGGCGATGGCTTTCCGCTCCTCACGACCAAGAAGCTTCATCTTCGATCGATCATCGTCGAGCTGCTCTGGTTCCTTCGCGGAGACACCAACATCCGCTGGCTCAACGAGCGCAAGGTCAGCATCTGGAACGAATGGGCCGACGGGAACGGCGACCTCGGGCCCGTCTACGGAAAGCAGTGGCGGGACTGGGAAACCGCTGACGGGGGCCACGTCGACCAGGTCGCCAATCTCGTCGAGCTCATCCGCAACGACCCCTATTCACGCCGCCAGATCGTCACCGCCTGGAACCCGGGCGAGATTTCCAAGATGGCGCTCGCCCCCTGCCACTGCCTGTTCCAGACCCAGGTCGCGGCGGGAAGGCTGAACCTGCAGCTCTACCAGCGAAGCGCCGACATCTTCCTCGGAGTCCCGTTCAACATCGCTTCCTACGCGCTCCTCACCCACATGCTGGCGCGCGAATGCGGACTTGAACCTGGAGTGTTCGTCTGGACCGGGGGCGACTGCCACCTTTATTCGAACCATCTCGACCAGGCGCGACTTCAGCTTGAACGCGAGCCGAGGCCGCTTCCGAGCCTCGTCATCAAGGACCGCGGCCAGTCGCTCCTCGACTATGAGCCCGAGGATTTCGTCTTCGAAAATTACGACCCGCACCCCCACATCGCGGCGCCGGTCGCGGTCTAGTCGGCGGGCCTGACGTTAGTGACGAAGAAGGGCGGATAGGCGCCGCACTGGCGCTGGAAGGGCTGGTAGGTGGGAAGGCCAAGCGTCTGCCATCTCAAGGGCTGGCCATAGAGCAGCATCTCCTGGGAGACCGCGATCCACTGGTCGGCCTTGCCCGGCAGGTGATAGGACAGGGCCGTCCCGTTGAACGAGCTACCCGCCGGCCACACCGGCAGCAGTAGGGCCCCGCTCTCCTCGTCCCGGTAAAGGAGGCACCCACCCTCGTACATGAGCGTGCCGGTCAGCGCCGTCGTCGCCATCGGCTGGTAGGGCGCGGTCGGGATCTCGAGCGGTCGGAGCGGCCTCACCGCCGGGTGGTTGTTGAAGGTGCATCCGCCAAGCATCAGCAGTGCAGCGAGCATGGCCCTCGACATCCCGAAAAAACTCCCCGAAGCCTTCAGTCCACCGTAGCGCAATGGAGCCGTTCGGGCGACCCGGCGTTACCAAGCCCCATCAGAAGGAGGAACATTGATGCTCCAGAAAGTCACAACCGTCGCGATCCTCGGGATCGCCCTTGCCGTCGCCGCCTGCAACACCGTCCGGGGCGCGGCGCGCGACGTCAATTCGGTCGCAAATTGCACGGAGAACACGATAAACGGGCAGAATTGTTAGCAAGTTCAGTAGACAGACAGCTGTTTCGGTGATTCATTGTCGTTCCGGAAGTCGAACGGAGGAACGATAATGGTCCAGAAGCTGGTGGCAGTCGCGTTGGTCGGAGCGTGCCTCGCCATTGCGGCATGCAACACCGTGCGGGGTGCAGCCACCGATGTTGGCTCGGCTGCGAACTGCACTGAAAACGCAATGCACGGCGGCCGCTGCTGACAAGCGACGGCTGCAGCCAAAAAAGAACCCCGCCGGATCGCTCCGGCGGGGTTTTTCATTTGAACCAGGCTTATCGCCCTTAGTCCTGGAGATAGTCCCCGGCGTCGGCATCGAGACCGTGACCGCTCGGGACGACCTCGCCCAAAGGATCATCGCCGGTGCCGGTGTCGTCACGAGGCGAGCGCGCGTTTTCCGCGGCACGAAGCTCTTCCGCCGAATCCGGCGCGATCAGCGCTTCCTGCATCCGGCGCTGGGCTGCCCGAAGCGCGGTGTCGCGCGACGAGGCGGCAACCCTCAGGCGGTTCATTCCGGCGCCCGTGCCCGCCGGGATCAGCCGGCCGACGATCACGTTCTCCTTGAGGCCCTCGAGCGTGTCGACCTTGCCCTGGACCGCGGCCTCGGTGAGGACCCGGGTGGTCTCCTGGAAGGAGGCCGCCGAGATGAAGCTCCGGGTCTGGAGGCTCGCCTTGGTGATCCCCAGCAGGACGGGCTTGCCCACCGCCGGCTTCTGCTTCTTCTCGAGCCTTGCGTTGGTCTCGTCCATCTCCTGGCGATCGACCTGCTCGCCCGCGAGCAACGTGGTGTCGCCACCGTCGGTGATCTCGACCTTCTGCAGCATCTGGCGAACGATCACCTCGATGTGCTTGTCGTTGATCTTCACGCCCTGAAGTCGATAGACCTCCTGGATCTCGCTCACGAGATATTCGGCGAGCGCCTCGACCCCGAGGACCTCGAGGATGTCGTGCGGATCGGGTGAGCCGCCGACGAGGTTGTCGCCGCGCTTCACGAAGTCGCCTTCCTGGACCTCGATCATCTTCGACTTGGGAACGAGATACTCGACCGGGTCCGAACCGTCCTCGGGAACGATCGCGATCTTACGCTTGGCCTTGTAGTCGCGCATGAAGGTAACCTTGCCCGACGCCTTGGCGATGATCGCATTCTCCTTGGGCTTGCGCGCCTCGAACAGCTCGGCGACCCGCGGCAGACCGCCCGTGATGTCGCGCGTACGCGCAGCTTCCCGCGGCATTCGGGCGAGCACCTCGCCCGCTTCGACCTGCTGCCCGTCCTCGACCGCGATGATCGCGCCCGAGGCAAGCCGGTAGACGCCCGCTTCCTTCGCCTTCTCCCCGGTGAGGGTGAGACGCGGATGGAGCGTGTCCTTCTTCGCCTTGGTCGTGTCGTCGATGACGACGCGCTGGGTGATTCCGGTCGATTCGTCGACCTGCTCGGTCATGGTCCGGTTCTCGATCAGGTCCTGGTACTTAACCGTACCCGCCTTCTCGGTGATGACCGGGCTGAACGAGGGATCCCACTCGGCGATCCGATCGCCGCGGCTGACGATATGGCCGGTCTCGCAGAGCAAGTGGGCGCCATAGGGCACGCGGTGGGTCGAAAGCTCGCGGCCGTCCATGTCGAGGATCGCGATCTCGCCCGAGCGCGACAGCGACAGGTGGCGACCGCGCGGGTCGATGATCGTCGGCATGTCGCGAAGCTCGATCGTTCCGTCGACCGGCGCCTCGAGGTTCGACTGCTCGTTGAGCTGGGCCGCGCCGCCGATGTGGAAGGTCCGCATCGTCAGCTGGGTGCCCGGCTCGCCGATCGACTGGGCGGCGATGACTCCGACCGCCTCGCCGATGTTGACCGGCGTACCGCGGGCAAGGTCACGGCCGTAGCACTTGGCGCAGACGCCCTGCTTCGACGCGCAGACGAGCGGCGAACGGATCTTGACGCCCTGGAGCCCAATCGCCTCGATCTGTGCGACCATCGCCTCGTCGAGGAGCTCGCCCTCGGCGATCACCACCTCGCCCGACTTGGGATCGACGATGTCCTCGGCCGTGGTCCGGCCGAGCACTCGGTCCGCGAGCGAAGCGATCGTCGCGCCGCCCTGGACGATCGCGCGCATTTCGAGCGCACGGTCGGTCCCGCAATCCTCCTCGATGATGACGGCGTCCTGCGACACGTCGACGAGGCGGCGGGTGAGGTAACCCGAGTTCGCCGTCTTCAGCGCCGTGTCCGCGAGGCCCTTGCGGGCGCCGTGGGTCGAGTTGAAATATTCAAGGACGGTGAGGCCCTCCTTGAAGTTCGAGATGATCGGGGTCTCGATGATCTCGCCCGACGGCTTGGCCATGAGGCCGCGCATTCCGGCGAGCTGCTTGATCTGCGCCTGGCTTCCCCGGGCGCCCGAGTGAGCCATCATGTAGATCGAGTTGAGGTCGGCCTGGCGTCCGTCGGGACGCTTCGGAGTCGCCGAGATCTCCTTCATCATGGCGCTTGCGACCTGGTCGCCGCACCGCGACCAGGCGTCGATCACCTTGTTGTACTTTTCCTGCTGGGTGATGAGACCATCCTGGTACTGCTGCTCATAGTCCTTGACGAGCGTCCGGGTCTCCTCGACCAGCTTCTCCTTGGCCTTCGGGATGACCATGTCGTCCTTGCCGAACGAGATGCCCGCGGCAAAGGCGTGGCGGAAGCCGAGCTGCATGATCGCGTCGGCGAACAGCACCGTCTCCTTCTGGCCCGTGTGGCGATAGACGATGTCGATGACGTCGCCGATCTCCTTCTTGGTGAGGACCCGGTTGACCGTCTCGAACGGCACCTTGTGGCTCTTCGGGAGCGTCTCGCCGAGCAGCATCCGGCCCGGCGTCGTCTCGAAGCGCTTCATGTAGGTCTCGCCCTGCTCGTCGGTCTGCGGGACCCGGCTGACGATCTTCGAATGAAGAGTGACCGCACCGGCGGCCAGCGCCTGGTGGACCTCGGCCATGTCGCTCAGCATCATGCCCTGGCCCGGCTCATCCTCCTTCTCGAGGCTGAGATAGTAGAGGCCGAGAACCATGTCCTGCGAAGGAACGATGATCGGCTTGCCGTTCGCGGGCGAGAGGATGTTGTTGGTCGACATCATGAGGACGCGCGCTTCCAGCTGGGCCTCGAGGCTCAGGGGAACGTGAACGGCCATCTGGTCGCCGTCGAAGTCGGCGTTGAACGCGGCGCAGACCAGCGGGTGAAGCTGGATCGCCTTCCCCTCGATCAGCACCGGCTCGAACGCCTGGATGCCGAGGCGGTGGAGCGTCGGCGCTCGGTTGAGCAGCACCGGATGCTCGCGGATCACCTCGTCGAGGATGTCCCAGACTTCCTTGCGCTCCTTCTCGACCCACTTCTTGGCCTGCTTGAGGGTCATCGAGAGGCCCTTGGCGTCGAGGCGCGAGTAGATGAACGGCTTGAACAGCTCCAGGGCCATCTTCTTGGGAAGACCGCACTGGTGGAGCTTCAGCTCCGGACCGGTGACGATGACCGAGCGCCCCGAATAGTCGACGCGCTTGCCGAGGAGGTTCTGGCGGAAGCGGCCTTGCTTGCCCTTGAGCATGTCGCTGAGCGACTTGAGCGGGCGCTTGTTCGGGCCGGTGATCGTCTTGC
>DASZYL010000200.1:0-5634 GCA_035545385.1 Sphingomicrobium sp.
TTGCAATCGCGGCCTCGACCACCTGGGGCGGGCGTCCATATCTGCCGTGGGGTCGGTTCGACCCGATCGCGATCGCGTAAAGGTGCGTTGCGCCAGCCACCCCGGCTCGCCTAGCAGGCTGTTGAAAAAGCTTCCATCGCACGGCTCGTTGTGATTCCCTCTGGGGACGAGGGGGGATGGTGGGATGCGCGGTTCTGACGAGCGACCCGGATCGCTGTTTTCGTACGTTGATCTTGAGGCGCGGGTTCGGCGGGATCATCCGCTACGGCTGATCCGAGAGATCGCCAATTCGACGCTCGCCGATTTGAGCGGTGATTTTGCGGTGCTTTATCCGCCACGCCTGGGACGTCCGTCCATTCCGCCGGAACGGCTGTTGCGGGCGATGCTGCTCCAGGCCTTCTACGGCATTCGTTCGGAGCGGCAGCTGATGGAGCGGATCGAGTTCGACCTGCTGTTCCGCTGGTTCGTTGGCCTGGGGGTCGACGAGGCGGCATGGGATCACTCGACCTTTTCGAAGAATCGGGATCGACTGCTCTCAGGCGAGATCGCCGGCAAGTTCCTGCGAGCCCTTCTGGCGCAACCACGGGTCAAGCGGCTGATCTCGTCCGAGCACTTCTCGGTGGACGGGACGATGCTCGAAGCGTGGGCATCGCTCAAGAGCTTCAGGCGGCGCGACCAGGACGACAATGACCCTGACGGCCCTGGCCGCAACGCGGAGCGCAGCTTCCACAATGAGCAGCGCTCCAACGAGACGCACGAGAGCACGACCGATCCTGAGGCCAGGTTGTTCAAGAAGGGCGGCCAGGCGGCAAAGCTCTGCTACCTCGGCCACGCCCTGATGGAGAACCGTCATGGCCTGGCGGTCGCTGGCAGTGTCACTCATGCGACGGGTACGGCGGAGCGCGAGGCGGCGCTCCGCATGCTGGAGACGCGCTCTCGGCGGCGAGTCACACTGGCTGCCGACAAGGGCTATGACGCGCGGCAGTTCATTGCCGATCTTCGTGCGCGCGGGATAACACCGCACATTGCGGCCAATGCTCACCCGCGTCGTGACGGCAGCTATCGTTCGAGCATGATCGATGCTCGGACCACCCGCCACGCTGGCTATCTTGCCAGTCAGCGCCACCGCAAGCGGATCGAAGAGATCTTCGGCTGGATCAAGAGCTCGGCAGGCCTGGCGAAGGTCAAGCTGCGAGGCAGGTTGCGCATTGATGCCAGCTTCACGCTGGCCCTTGCTGCCTACAACCTCATCCGCCTGCCCAAGCTGCTGGCGGTGCCGGCATGATGCTCCCGGGCAAATGGCGGATCACCAGCATGGCGCTGTGGGAGCGGAGCTTCCTCGATATGCTGGAGCCTGCCTACATCCAGTTCGATGAGAGGCATGGTGGCGAGTTCGCGTTCGGCTGCGTCGCAGGCCAGCTGCATTGCCGCGCTACTCGCAATCGCGTGAGCTTCAACTGGCAGGGAAATGACGAAATGGATGAAGCCTCGGGCGACGGATGGGCCGAAAGCGAGCCCGACGGTACCCTCAGCGGCGAGATCCGCTTCCACAACGGCGACGAAAGCACCTTCGTCGCTCGTCCCTGGCCTGCTTCTTCAACAGCCTGCTAGGGGCGCAAAGCCCTATTTCTTGCCCTTCAGATATTTGTCGAACCAGTCGACGATCCTCTGGAGCGAGTCCTGCTGGTGCTCGCGCTTGTAGAAGCCATGCCCCTCCTCGGGATAATAGACGGCGTCGACGATATTCCCCTTCTTCTTGAGTGCTTCGACGACCTGCTTCGCCTGTCCAGCGGGCACCCTGATGTCATTCTCGCCCTGCTGAACGAGAAGCGGCGCCTTCACGGCCTGGATGTAGGTCAACGGGGACGTTGCGTCATAGACCTTCGGGTTCTCGTCGGGGCTTCCGAGGAGCGATTTCTGATAGGCCTGGAGGAGGGCGTCCTCGTGCTGCCACATCGTTCGCCAGTCGATGATCCCGAATAGATCGACTGCGGCTGCAAATTCGTCCGGAGTGCGGCCGATCGCCATCAAGGTCATGAACCCGCCGTAGGATCCTCCGAAGATCCCGACCTTCCTGGCGTCGACATAGCCGCTGTCGACGAGGAACTGCTTTGCCGCGACCTCGTCCTTGAGGTCTCCACCGCCCAGGTCCTGGAAGTTCGCTTTCTGGAAGGCGAGGCCATAGCCCGTCGAGCCGCGCGGGTTGGGCTGAATGACGAGGTAGCCGCGACTTGCAAGCGCGGTCGCGTAGCGGCTGAATCCATCGGACGACTGGCCCGTCGGGCCGCCGTGCGGGAAAACGATCGCGGGGTTGCTGCCGTTGCGCTCGAGATTGAACGGCATGGTCACGATCGCGCTGATGAGAGTCCCGTCGAAGCTCTTGTAGGTGACGATCCGTGACTTCGGCAGGTGTTCGGGCGAAAGGGTCGCAAGGGCAAGATGGGTGAGCTGGGTGGGCCTTCCCGACCCAAGGTCGAATGCCTGGAGCTCACCCGGGGCATCCGCGCCGGAATGAAGCACGAGAAGGCGCTTCGAATCAGAAGTGAAGGGCTGCTTGCCCATCGTCCCGTTGACGCCCGGCGGCATCGACACCGGCCGCTCGGCAAGGGTTACGAGATCGACAAGGTCGAGCCGCTGCCGCCCATCCTCGCTCGTCTGGACCACCATCGAGCGCCCGTCGGGGCTGATCGAACCGCTCGATTGCTCCCAGGGGGTTGGCTTCAGAGGCCGGATCGCTCCAGTCGCAGGAGAATAGAGGACCGCGTGAAGCTGCTTGGTCCCCTCGTTGGTGGTGAGGGCAATTTGAGAACCGTCGGGAGTGGCGTCGCTCGCCGAATAGAGGACGTCGGCTTTTCCAAGAAGTTTCGTCGCCTTGCCGCTTGCGACATCGACCTTCCAGACTTCGCCGATCGATCCATCGGTCACGGTCCGATTGGCGATCAGCGCTCTTGCTCCATCGATCCACGCGACCGCGTTCCAGCTCCATTTGGGGTCGTCTTCATGGGTGAGCGCCCGGACCGATCCACTCGCCATGTCCATCACCGCGAGATTGACCTGGCCCTCGGAGCTCTTCTTCGTCGACATCGCCATCGACCGTCCGTCGGGCGAGACCAGGAGCGATTCCTCGCGAAGGTCCGGCGTGTTCGTGAGGTTCTTCGGCGAGCCGCCGGCAGTGGGAACGGAATAGATGTCGTACTGCTCGTTCCCGCCCTTGTCCTGCTGGTAATAAAGGGTCTTTCCGTCGGGTGAGAGGGCAAAGCCGCCCTGGCCGTCGTCCGACTGGGTGAGCTGCACGGGCCAGCTTCCGGCGGAATCCATCCGCCAGATATTGTAGCGGCCGGTAAGGTTCGTCGAAACGAAGAGCTGCCGCCCGTCCGAGCTCCACGCGGCGTCGAGCACTCCGCGACTGAAAACGATATCATCGATCGGGACCGGCGCCGCGTCGGGATCCGCCGGAGACGCGAGGCTCCTTGGATCGGTGACGGGACGCGGCGGCGTCGGGATCTCGGCAAGAGCGGGGACCGCGAAGAGCAGCGGCAAAGCGTAGACAAGTTTCATGGACGAAAATCCCCCGCGTCGACTGGGAAAGGGTGAGTGTACATCTGCCCGGGGCTTAGCCAAGCCGCGAGGCGGAGCAGCGCTCGTCGATCCGACCACGGCCATGAACTTGCTCCTCGAAACGTTCACGCCGGGGTTAAGCCCTAGTGTATTATAGTGTCAATACACCTCATGGTTGATCCGAACGCCAAAATACCTATCTCGGATCGGCGCGTTGACCGGGCAAAGCTCCACGCGTAGCTTCAGAACATAAACGGAACGAACCGACTGTCGATGCTGACCCATATTTCCGTCCGCGGCGCGCGCGAACACAATCTCAAGGGGATCGATGTCGATATCCCGCGCGAGAGCCTGACGGTCATCACAGGCCTCAGCGGCTCGGGAAAATCGAGCCTCGCCTTCGACACCATCTATGCCGAGGGGCAGCGTCGCTACGTCGAGTCGCTCTCGGCCTATGCCCGGCAGTTCCTGGAGATGATGCAGAAGCCCGACGTCGAGCATATCGACGGGCTTTCTCCCGCCATCTCGATCGAGCAGAAGACGACCAGCCGCAATCCGCGCTCGACGGTCGCGACCGTTACCGAGATCTACGATTACATGCGCCTTCTCTGGGCGCGCGTCGGTATTCCCTATTCGCCGGCGACGGGCCTTCCGATCGAAGCTCAGCAGGTCAGCCAGATGGTCGACCGGGTGATGGCTCTTCCCGAGGGCAGCCGCCATTACCTCCTCGCCCCCGTAGTCCGCGGCCGCAAGGGCGAGTATCGGAAGGAACTCGCCGAGTGGCAGAAGGCGGGCTTCACGAGGATTCGGATCGACGGGCAATTCTATCCCATCGAAGAGGCTCCGGCGCTCGACAAGAAGTACAAGCACGACATCGAGGTGGTGGTCGACCGGATCGTTGTTCGCGAGGGCATCGAGGCGCGGCTCGCCGACAGCTTCGAAACCGCGCTGAAGCTCGCCGACGGACTGGCGTTCCTCGATCCCGCCGACCCGCAAGCGGAGAGCGAAGCGGCGGCGACGAGCGGAATGAAGCTCGACTATGCGCCGCCGGGGCGCATCATCTTCAGCGAGAAGTTCGCCTGCCCCGTCTCGGGCTTCACCATCGCCGAGATCGAGCCGAGGCTCTTCTCGTTCAACGCTCCGCAGGGCGCCTGTCCGGCATGCGATGGCCTTGGCGAGAAGCTGGTATTCGACGAGGACCTCGTCGTTCCCAACCACGCGCTCTCGCTGAAGAAGGGGGCGGTGGTGCCCTGGGCCAAGTCGAACCCCCCTTCTCCTTATTACATGCAGGTGCTCGCGAGCCTCGCGAGGGCCTATGATTTCGACCTCGACACGCCCTGGGCGAAGCTCTCCGAAGAAGCGCGCGACGTCATCCTCCATGGAACTTCCGGAAGCGCGGTCACCCTTCGCTTCATCGATGGGAAACGAAGCTACGAGGTGAAGAAGCCGTTCGAAGGAGTGATCGGAAACCTCAACCGAAGGATGGCTCAGACCGAGAGCGCCTGGATGCGCGAGGAGCTCAGCCGGTACCAGGCGAGCCGCCCGTGCGAGGTCTGCCATGGCGCTCGGCTCAAGCCGGAAGCGCTGGCCGTCAAGATCGCCGGCGAAGACATTTCCATGTCGACTCGGCGTTCGGTCGCCGACGCGTTCAAATGGTTCGGAGCGCTCCATGAGAAGCTGACTTCGACCCAGAACGAGATCGCCAAGGCGATCCTCAAGGAAATCAACGAGCGGCTCGGCTTCCTCCACAATGTCGGGCTGGATTATCTCCACCTCGACCGAACCAGCGGCACTCTATCTGGCGGAGAGAGCCAGCGGATCCGTCTCGCGAGCCAGATCGGCTCGGGCCTTTCTGGCGTTCTTTACGTTCTCGACGAGCCCTCGATCGGCCTTCACCAGAAGGACAACGACCGGCTCCTCGAGACCCTGAAACGCCTCAAGTCCCTCGGCAACACCGTCCTTGTCGTCGAGCATGACGAGGACGCGATCAGGCACGCCGACCACGTGATCGACATGGGCCCCGGGGCAGGCGTCCACGGCGGCGAGGTGGTTTGCCAGGGGACCCTCGACCAGCTC
>DASZYL010000201.1:0-4974 GCA_035545385.1 Sphingomicrobium sp.
TGACGGGCTCGTTCGCGGTGCTCGCGGCACTTGGCTATTCGCTCAACACCCTCTCGATGTTCGGCCTCGTTCTCGCGATCGGGATCGTCGTCGACGATGCGATCGTCGTCGTCGAGAATGTCGAGCGAAATCTCGAGCATGGTCTCAGCCCTAGGGAGGCCGCGCACCGCTCGATGGACGAGGTTTCGACCGCGCTTGTCGCCATCGTCCTCGTGCTTTGCGCGGTCTTCGTGCCGGTTACCTTCCTCACCGGGATCACGGGCGAGTTCTACCGCCAGTTCGCCGTGACGATCGCCGCTTCGACGATCATCTCGCTCGTCCTCTCGCTCAGCCTCTCGCCGGCGCTTGCAGCTCGGCTCCTCAAGAAGCGGGAAGACCATCGCCAGGAGGCAGGCGCCATTGGCTTCGTTCACCGCGCCGGGGATCGCTTCAATGCGGCCTTCGGCCAGCTCACCGAAGCCTATGGCCGCTTCACGAGGCGCATTCTCCATGCCCCGAAACGCGCACTTGCGATCTACGCGGGGCTCGTCGGCCTCACCGTCGGACTGTTCTGGCTCACCCCGTCGGGATTCATCCCGGCCCAAGACCAGGGCTATGCGCTGGTTGCGATCCAGCTTCCCCCGGGAAGCTCGATCGAGCGGACGGACACAGTGCTGAAGAAAGCCGTCGCAAAGCTCCTCAAGGTTCGAGGCGTCGACCAGGCGGTGATGTTCGCAGGCTTTGACGGAGCATCGGGGACCCAGGCATCGAATGCCGGGGCTGCCTATGTCACGTTCAAGCCGTTCGACGAGCGTGCCGGGACCGACCGGACCGAGCTCAACATCGAGAACGACATGCGCTCGGCGCTCGCGGACATGGACGAAGCGTTCGTGTTCGTCATTCCGCCGCCCGTGATCCAGGGCGTCGGAAACGGCGGCGGATATCGAATGATCGTCGAGGACCGTGGCGGCGCGGGCTATGCGGCGCTCGAGCAGGCGGCCCAGAAGCTCATCGGCGAAGCGCACCAGGAAAAGGGGCTCGCCAATGTCTTCACCCTGTTCAACACTGCGACCCCGCGGATCTATGCCGATATCGATCGCGCCAAGGCCGACATGCTGGGTGTTCCGCCCGAGCGCGTGTTCGAAGCCCTGCAGGTCTATCTCGGCTCCGCTTATGTCAACGATTTCAACCTTCTTGGGCGAACCTTCCACGTCACCGCCCAGGCCGATGCTCAATATCGCGACGATCCTTCGGACATCGCCGAGCTGAAGACGAGGTCCAACACGGGAGCGATGGTGCCGATCGGAACGATCGCGACGTTCAAGGACAAGACCGGCCCCTATCGAGTGACCCGTTACAACCTCTTCCCGGCGGTCGAGGTCGATGGCGACACCGCGCCCGGCTATTCGACGGGCCAGTCGCTAAAGACGATGGAGAAGCTGTCTTCCGGTCTTCCCCAGGGGTTTGCGACCGAATGGACGGGGATCGCTTTCCAGCAGAAGCTCGCCGGCAACATCGCCGCGGTCATCTTCGCACTCTCGGTTGTCTTCGTGTTCCTCGTCCTTGCGGCGCAGTTCGAAAGCCTCCTCCTGCCGCTCGCGATCATCCTCATCGTCCCGATGACCTTGCTCGCAGCAATGACGGGCGTGAACCTTCGCGGGCTCGACAACAACATCCTGACGCAGGTCGGGCTCATCGTCCTCATCGCGCTCGCCGCCAAAAACGCCATCCTCATCGTCGAGTTCGCAAAGCAAGCCGAAGAGCGGGGCCGTGGCGCAATCGATGCCGCGGTCGAAGCGGCTCGCTCGCGTCTTCGCCCGATCCTCATGACGAGCTTCGCCTTCGTCCTTGGAACGGTTCCGCTGGTGATCGCGACCGGCCCCGGCTGGGAGCTTCGCCAGGCTCTAGGAACCGCGGTCTTCTTCGGGATGATCGGCGTGACCGCGTTCGGGCTCGTCTTCACTCCCGTCTTCTACGTCGCAACGCGCAGCCTCGCCGAGCGGCTCGGAAAAGGTCGTGAGAGGCCGTCGTCAACAATTCTCGTCCCCGCCGAATAGGACATCGAGGAAATCATGAAATATGCGCTTTCGTCCGCGCTCGCGCTCGCTCTTGCGGCCTGCAGCAGCGGACCCGATTACTCGCCGCCGGCAACTCCAAGCGCGGCTTCCGGCCCGTTCGTCACCAAGTCGGAGGCGGTGCAGCCGCTTGCCCCGGTACCGGACGACTGGTGGCAACTCTATAACGACCCGGTCCTGAATGGCCTCGTCGCCGACGCGCTCGCCCACAATAGCGACGTGAGGGCCGCGGTTGCCCGGCTCGAGCGGGCTCGAGCAGCGGTTCGCGAGGTCGAGGTCGATCGCCTTCCCCAGGGCGGCCTCAGCGCCAGCGCGACGAGGGGCAGGGAGGCCGGCCAATCGGCTTCGACGAGCTTCGATGCCGGGCTCGAGGTCGCCTATGAGGTCGACCTCTTCGGGAGAGTGAGCCGCGGCGTCGAAGCCGCGCGCGGCGATGCCGGAGCAGCCGATGCGGACGCACAGGCGGTTCGGATCGAGGTCGTTGCCGATACCGCTCGCGCTTACGCCGATGCATCGAGCGCTGCAGAGCAGCTCGCGGTCGGCGAGCACATCGTCGAACTTCTCGACCAGTCCCTCGAGCTCACGAGAAAGCAGGTCGAGATCGGGGCTGCGACCAAGCTCGACACGGCGCGCATCGCGACCCTTCGAAACCAAAGACAAGCCGAGATTCCGGTCCTGGCCGCTGAGCGGGATTCCGCCCTGTTCCGCCTCGCGACCCTCACCGGACGCGCACCCGCCAACCTCCCCCATGAGGCGGGTGCGCGAACCTCTTCCCTAAGGCTCGACCAGCCGATCCCCGTCGGCGACGGAGCCGGGCTTCTTGCTCGACGGCCCGATGTGCGGGCAGCCGAGCGGAGGCTTGCCGCCGCGACCGCGAGGATCGGGGTTGCGACCGCAGAGCTCTATCCGCAGGTGACCCTTGGCGGCTCGCTCGGGTCGAGCGCCGGTAGCCTCGGGAACCTCTTGAGCAATCCCATTGGCTTTCTCATCGGCCCGCTCATCAGCTGGTCCTTCAGTGACCATGCCCGGGCCCGCGCGCGGGTTGCCGGCGCCGAGGCCGGTACCAGGGAAGCGCTCGCGCAGTTCGATGGCACCGTCCTCAAGTCGCTGCAGGAAACCGAAACCGCCCTTTCGGCCTATGCCAACGTCCTTCGCCGCCGTGACGCCCTCAAGGCCGCGCGCGACGAGGCCGAGGTCGCGGCGAAGATCGTCAGGGCCCAGCAGCGCGAAGGGCAGGTCGATTCGCTTGCGCTCCTCGATGCCGAGCGGACCTTCGCTGAAGCCGAGGCCGAACTCGCCGACAGCGACGGCGCGGTCGCCGACGCGCAGATCGACCTGTTCCGAGCGCTCGGCGGGAGTTGGACTGGACGCGATTTGCCCGGCGCTTCGGCAGCTTCCGCTGCTCGCCCGCAAACCCTGGGACCGGCAAGGACTCGATTGTTCGTGGAGCAGCTGGCCGATTGCCTGAAGGCGGAGCGCTCCTGAGCCCTCGCATTTCCCGGGAAGGTCCTTTGCCCGAGGCGGCGCTTATCAGCACTGGCCGGCGCAGCCATCTCGCCTCCCTAGACCCCCTATTTTGAGGAGAAAAACGATGCCTTTCACGACTATCGCACTGCGCAAGGGCAAGTCCCCTGAATATCGGCGAGCGGTCGCCGATGCCGTCCATGAGGCGCTCGTTGAAACGCTCCGAATCCCCGAGGACGACCGGTTCCAGCTCATTGATGAATATGGGCCCGACAACCTCATCTATGCTCCCTCTTTCCTCGGCATCGAGCGAAGCGATGACATCGTTATTGTCCGGATCACCTTGGTGAGCGGACGGCCCCGCGAGCTCCGCGCCGCGCTCCACCGAAGCATCGCCGACAAGCTCGCCGCCTCTCCTGGGCTTCGCAGGGAAGACGTGTTCGTCAGTCTCGTCGAAAACGACATCGCCGACTGGTCCGCCGGGCGCGGCGAAGCGCCGCTCCTGAAGAAGCTCGAAATCATCGCAGAAGCCTCCTGAACTCCCTTGAGCGGTAGAGCCGAGTGCTGCGTCCCCGAAGGTCGCGAGATTCGTCGGAGAGGCACTTTTCGCTCGCTGCGATCTGCGCGACTTTCAATGAGGGAGGACGGCTTGGGTGAAGTCGATGAACGAGCCTGATTTGGAACCTACGGCTCGTCCTCGATTGACCCTATGGGCCCGGGGGAGACGCCCCACACCTCCCGCGTGCCCACCGCGGGGCTTCGACTCCCCCCAGGAAGCCCCGCGGCCCCCTCAGAGGGTTAGCGGAAACTGAGGATGAGCGATCGCTTTCGGAGCGCTGTGCTTTGTAGGTCTTGGGCATTAGTGATGAAGCGTGCGTTCTGACCTCGATCATCTCCCGGAAGCCAAGCGACGCGAGCTTGCGTATGTCGTCGAGATCATCCGCGATGGCTTTGCGCACGCAATTGCCCATCGGACCCAGCCGCGCTTTCGCAACGGCAGGATCCTCAAGATCATCCTCTTTGGAAGCTATGCGAGGGGCGACTGGGTGGACGATCCTGTCGGTCGCTATTTCTCGGACTTCGACCTTCTCGTCGTCGTCGACCACGAGGACCTGACCGACGTCCCCGAGTTCTGGGCGAAGACCGAGGACCGGCTGCTCGAAGAGCTGACGGAGGGGAAAAGGCTGAGGACCCCGGTCAGCCTCGTCTACCACAGCCTCGACGAGGTGAACGAGAAGCTGAGGCTCGGTCGTTTCTTCTTCATCGACATCGCTCGCGAAGGCATCGTCCTCTTCGAGGAACCAGGTCATCCCTTCATCGAGCCCCACCAGCTCAGCGCCAAGGAAGCGCTCGATGAAAGCCGCGACTATTTCGAAAAATGGATCGAGGGCGCTGATAGATTCCTCCAATACGCGAGGGACGGCATAACCAAAGGCTGGACGAACGAAGCCGCCTT
>DASZYL010000202.1:0-4287 GCA_035545385.1 Sphingomicrobium sp.
AAAACGCTCGGGGCGGACAAGGTCGACTATAGCGTTGACGGGACCGGGGTCGATGTCGCCGGATATGGCGCGGTCGTGATGGTCGCGGCCGAAAAGCCCTATGCGGAAGGCGCCGGCGACATCCCCTTCCCAGCGAGCATCGCGCATTCGAACCGCTACCCCGAGGACCTCGCGGCCCTGAAGAGGGTCAGCGGGAAGGGGGTCCCCGTCATCACCCTCCTGTTCTCGGGAAGGCCCGTTGGAGCGAACGACCTCATCAACAGGTCCGACGCCTTCGTCGCCGCATGGCTTCCCGGGACCGAGGGCCTCGGGCTTGCCGACATGCTGGTGGGTGGCCCCGACGGTCGCCCGCGCTACGACTTCACCGGGCGCCTGCCGTTCGACTGGCCCGCCGGCGACTGCCTTCCGAGGTCGGGCGGAATCCAGTTCCGCCGGGGCTACGGCCTTTCGCTTGAAAAGCCGTCGGGCGGCGCACCGCTTCCCGAGGCCAATCCGGTCATGGCCTGCCCAGCCGAAAGTCGTTAGTCCGCTTGCGATAATGAAGAAGATTCTCATCGTCGGGGGAGGAACGGCAGGCTGGATGGCCGCTGCCCTGTTCGGCAAGCTGTTCCAGGGCCTCTACGACATCGAGCTGGTCGAGAGCGAAGCGATCGGGACTGTCGGGGTCGGCGAAGCGACGATCCCGGCAATCAAGAAATACAACGAGCTCGTCCAGCTCGACGAAGCCGAGTTCATGCGCCGCTCACAGGCAACGTTCAAACTCGGCATCCAGTTCGTCAACTGGGTTCGCGACGGCCAGTCCTATGTCCACGGGTTCGGGATCATCGGCCAGGACTGGGAATGGCTTCGCTGCCACCAATATTGGCTTCGGGCGAACCAGCGCGGACGAGCGCGCGATTTTGCCGATTACTCGATCAACACGGCGGCAGCGCTTGCCAACAAGTTCATGCATGCGCGCCCCGAAATGGCGGAATCGCCGATCGGCCACATCGCTCATGCCTTCCATTTCGACGCGTCGCTTTACGCGAGGTATCTCCGCTCGCTGGCCGAGCAGCATGGAGTGAAGCGGACCGAAGGGCGCATCGTCGACGTGGAGACGACGACGGACGGCGACATCGCCGCGGTGACGCTCGAAGGCGGGGGCCGGATCGTGGCCGACTTCTTCATCGACTGTTCGGGCTTTCGCGGACTCCTTATCGAGCAAACCCTCAAGACCGGCTACGACGACTGGAGCCACTGGCTTCCCTGTGACCGGGCGATTGCCGTGCCGTGCGCACGCACCGAGCCGCTCGTCCCCTATACGCGCGCGACCGCGCGCGAGCCGGGCTGGCAGTGGCGGATCGGTCTCCAGCACCGCACCGGGAACGGCCTCGTCTATTCGAGCAAGCATATCGACGACGATTCGGCCGAGACGCTTCTCCTTTCCAATCTCGACGGCGAGCAGCTCGCCAATCCCAACCGGCTTCGGTTCACGAGCGGCAAGCGGCGCAGGATGTGGAACCGCAACTGCGTCGCGCTCGGCCTCGCCGCGGGCTTTCTCGAGCCCCTGGAATCGACCAGCATCCACCTCGTCCAGTCGGCCGCGATCCGGCTTGTCCGGATGTTCCCCGATGGAGCGACGGACCAGGCGACGATCGACGAGTTCAATCGCCAGTCGGACTTCGAATGGGAGCGCATCCGCGACTTCATCGTGCTCCATTACTGGGCGAACCAGCGCCCCGGCGATTTCTGGGAATATTGCCGGACGATGGAGCTTCCCGAAACTCTCCAGCGCAAGATCGACCTGTGGCGGTCGAACGGCCGCATTTTCCGCGAGGACGACGAGCTGTTCGCAGAGGAAAGCTGGATCCAGGTGTTCCTCGGCCAGGAGATCTTCCCCCGGAGCTACGATCCGCTCGTCGCCATCAAGAGCGACGCGCAGATCGAGCAGTTCCTCGGCAACATCGCAGCGACCATCGGGCGCTGCATCGATGTCATGCCGGGCCACGATGAATATGTGAGGAAATATTGCCCGGCCGAGCCGATCTCGTGAACCGCTTCGCAACGCTTCTCCTGGCCATCCTCTTCGCGGGGGGCTGCGCGACCGCACGCGCGCCCGCCGCTCCGCCCGCGGAGATGTGGCTGACGACCGCCGACGAGAGCCAGAAGCTCGCGCCCCAGCCCCTTCAGCAGGCCGCGGGGCCAGCATCGGGCAACGAATCGGTCACGATCGATACGACGAAGCGCTTCCAGCAAATGCACGGCTTTGGAGCAGCAATGACGGACGCATCGGCGATCCTCATCAGCAAGCTTCCCGATGCCAAGCGCAAGGCCATCATGGCGGAGCTCTTCGGGCGGAAGAATGGCGGCCTTGGCCTCTCCTTCACGAGGCTGACGGTCGGAGCGTCGGACTTCTCGACGAGCGCCTACAGCTACGACGACACGCCGGGGAACGTTCCCGATCCCGAGCTTAGATATTTCTCGATCGAGCCGGCCAAGACCTATGTTCTTCCGCGCGTCCGCGAAGCGCTCGCGATCAATCCCGACCTCCTCGTGATGATCAGCCCGTGGAGCGCTCCTGCCTGGATGAAGACGACCAGGAGCCTGATCCAGGGCCAGCTCGTCCCGCAATATTATCCAGCGTTCGCGAATTACCTCGCAAGGACCGTCGAAGAGTTCGGCCGCGAAGGCGTTCCAGTGTCCATGCTCACCATTCAGAACGAGCCCGACTTCGAGCCCGACAGCTATCCCGGGATGCGCGTCAATTCGCCCGACCGCGCCGTCATCATCGGCAGGTACGTCGGCCCGACGTTCCGGGCCCGGGGCCTGAAGACTCAGATCCTCGACTACGATCACAACTGGGACAATCCCGAGATGCCGCTGGCGGTCCTCAACGATCCGGTCGCGAGGCAGTACGTCTCCGGAGTCGCCTGGCATTGCTACGAGGGCGACGTCCCCGCCCAGTCGCCGGTCCACGATGCCTATCCCGAAAAGGACGCCTGGCTGACCGAGTGCTCGGGCGGCGGCTGGGAGCCGAGATATGGCGAAGTCCTCGGCTGGATGACCGACAAGCTCATCATCGGCGCGTCGAACAACTGGTCGAGGGGAACCCTGCTCTGGAACATCGCGCTCGATCCGGCGCACGGCCCCCATAGCGGCGGCTGCGGCGATTGCCGGGGCGTCATCACGATCGACCCAACAACCGGTGCGATCACCCGCAACGTCGAATATTATGTTCTCGGGCACGCCAGCCGCTTCGTTCTTCCGGGCGCCTACCGGGTGGCGGCGAAGGGCGGCGACGGGGTCGAAGCCGCCGCCTTCCTCAATCCGGACGGAAGCCGGGTAGCGATCCTCTACCGCAAGTCGGGCGAGGGACCCGTCACCCTTTCGCTCGACGACGAGCGCTATTCCCTCGCTCTTCCCAGGGGATCGGTCGCGACACTCCGGTGGAAGGCACGACGCGGCGGCAAGTGACTGGAAGCGACCAGGACAGGCGCCGCGTCACCCTGGCCTTCGGAGCCGTCACATCGCTGTTCTTCGCCTGGGGTTTCATCACGTCCAACAACGATCCGCTGATCGTTGCGCTGCGCGCCGCCTTCCAGCTCGACTATACCGAGGCGCTTCTTACCCAGATCGTCTTCTTCCTCGCTTATGGGCTGCTCTCGCTTCCCGCGGCATGGCTGACGAGCCGCATCGGTGCGGTCGACATGATCCTCGGGTCGCTTGCGCTGATGGCATCGGGCTGCCTGCTCGTCGTCCTTAGCACCAAGCTTGGCGACTTCCGCCCGATCCTCGCGGCCCTTTTCGTTCTCGCCGGCGGGTTCACCGCCCTCCAGGTCGCCGCGAACCCGCTTGCAGCCGAGCTCGGCCCGCCCAGGCAGAGCCACTTGCGATTGAACTTCGCTCAGGCCTTCAATTCACTGGGCGTGGTCGTCGGCGTCCATTTCGGCTCGCTCGTCATGCTCGCAGATCCCGCGCTCCGCGCCGGCCCCATCGCCGCGATGAACCTCGGCCGGCGCACGGAACTCCTCGGCGCCGTCGACCGCGCCTTCCTGATCATGGCGGCGCTCCTTGCGGGCCTCCTCCTCCTGTTTCTCGCACTTCGAAGCTTCCTCGTCCGGGTTTCGCCAGGCCACCGGGCAGCGGCTCCAGGCGCAATGTTCGAGGCCCTTCGTTCGCCCTGGGCCGTGTTCGGCGCAGTCGCGATCGGCCTCTACGTCGGCGCCGAGGTCTCGGTCGGAAGCATCATGATCAACTTCCTCAACCAGCGTTCGGTGCTCGGGCTGCCGTTCGAAGATGCAGGCGCCT
>DASZYL010000203.1:0-2778 GCA_035545385.1 Sphingomicrobium sp.
ATCACGGTGGCACTTGGCTTCCTCGTTTCGCTCCTTCGCTACCGATTGTTCGACGCCGAGACCGCGATCAGCCGCTCGGCGGCCTATGCCGCTCTGACGATCGCGATGGTGGCGACGTTCGGCGGAACCGAGGCTGCGATCCAGAACCTCGGGCAGGAATATCTGGGGATGAACATCGGAAGCATTTCGGGAGCGATGGCCGCGGCGGTCGCAGCAGTGCTCCTCAGCCCTCTCCACGGCCGGGTTACCGAATGGGCCGAAAGCCGCTTCCAGCCTGACCTTGTCCTCCTGAAGCGCGAAATGCCGGGGGTTCTCGCGCGGCTGTCGGCCGGCGGATCATGTACGCGCCTCTGCTCGGAGAGCCTCGATCGCATCAACGCCGCGATCCATTCGACCCGATCGGCGTTCCTCATCGACGGCCGGATCGCGGCGACCTCGGGAGTTGCCGCTCCAGAAAGCCGGCGCTGGCTAAGAATTCGGAACGTCGCCGAGCTTCAGGAGCGTGATCTAAGCGATCCCGTCTTTCCTGTTCGACTGCGGCTCGAAACGAGAGCCGGCGGCGCACCGGCGTGGCTTCTTCTCGGGCCCCGGCCCGACGGGACTCTCTATGGCCGGGAAGACCTCGATGCGGTGCGATCGACCTTTCCAGCGATTGAAGGGGCGCTGGCTTCGGCCATAGCACGCAAGTCGATCGAGGAAGCCATCGGCCCGCGCGAGGAGCGGCTTCGCTCCGAGATCGCGGAACTCCGGGCCGCTCTCCGGGCCATCGAGGAGCTCGTCCGCGGCGGGAGGCCCGAAGCGGTGGGAGTAGCAACAGGGAGTTAGGGCTTAAGACCGTTTCAGCCCCTTTCGAACCAGGACTTCAAAGTGCATGGAGGCGCCTCGTCGACTCGCTCGACTTACCCCCGTCTTGTCGGAACAGCCTTGAACGTGCCTTCGACCGTATCGCGTTTCCCCCGAAGTCCGCGCAACCTCCTCCTGCTGGCCTCGCTCGCTCTTCTCGCGGCGCTTTGTATCCGGTCGGCCCTCGTCGCGGCCGCCGGTCAGGGAAACATCTCGCTCGCTTCGGCGGTATGGCCCGGCCACCCCGATGTCCTTCGTTCGAGGATCATGCTCGGGATTGCCGAGGCGGCGAGCCGCAGAAAAACCCTCAGCCCCGCGATCGACGAGGACATAAGGCTTCTTTCGAGAAGGGCGCCGCTCGCGCCCGAGCCCTTCGCGGTCGAAGGGGCGATCGCCCTTCGCGCCGGGAAATATGAAAAAGCCGAGCGACTTCTCGTCCAGGCCCGCAAGCGCGATCCGCGCGACAGGGGGGTGAGGTTCCTTCTTGCTGACCTTTACATGCGCCAGCAGAAGGTCGCGCCCGGGCTCCAGGAGCTTATCGCACTTTCGACCCTTTCTCCGGGCGCGACGCCGTCAATCGCAGCGATGCTCGCGAGCTACGCGCACACTCCTGGCGCAGTCCCGCGACTTCGCGGGGCGTTGCGGCTCAGTCCAGCGATCGAGCAGGCGCTTCTCTCGAAGCTCGCCGAGGATGGCGGGAACGCCGGCCTCGTCCTCTCGCTCGCAGCGCCGGTTCGTCCCACCAGCGAGCTTGCCGACTGGCAGAAGAAGTTGCTGGGCTCGCTGGTCAGGGCCGGCAAGTTCAGGGAAGCGTCCAGCCTCTGGCAGCAATTTTCAGGGCGCGGGGAGGCCGCGCTCGGCGACTTCTCCGGTTCCACCGGATCGCCCTTCGAATGGAACCTCCTGACCTCGGCGGACGGCGCCGCGACCGCGACCGGGGAGGGCGTCGACCTCCAATATTTCGGGCGAAGGGATGTCTCGCTCGCGGGCCGGGTGATTAATCTTGGGCCTGGCCATTACGAGCTCAGCTACCGCCTCGCGGGCTCGGCGGGCGATCCAGCGAGCCTCCACTGGACCATGACCTGTCTTTCAGGAAATAGCGGCCAGCTCCTCAACCTCCCCTTCGCGAAACCCGCTGCGCCGCCGGCCTCGATTGAGTTCGACGTGCCCGCCGGGTGCGAAGCCCAGAGGATCGAGATCAAGGGGCTCGCTCAAGTCTATCCTGCCGAGGTCGCCGTCTCGATCTCCGGTCTCGAGGTCAGGAGGCGCGCTTGATCGGGCGTGAGAGCCTTCGGCAAGGGATCGTCCCTGCCTACATCTTCCTGTGCATCGTGCTCGGGGGAAGCGGGCAGGGGATCTGGGGGAACCTCGTCCTTCAGCTTCTCGGGATAGCGCTCATCGGCTGGGCGGTCCTTGCCGCTCCCGCGAGGCCCACTGGCGTTGCGCTCAGAAGGCTCGCGCTCATTGCAATTGCGGCAATCGCGCTCGTCGCACTCCAGCTGGTGCCGCTTCCCCCGGGGCTCTGGACGAACCTCCCCGGGCGCAACCTCATCGCCCAAGGCTACAACTCGCTCGGCGAGCCGCTGCCGTGGCTGCCGCTTTCACTGGCGCCCTACCGGACGCTCGCCTCGGCGCTGTTCCTCATCCCGCCGATCGCAGTCCTGGTCGGGGTCGCAAAGCTCCAGGCGTGCCGAAGGAGCTGGGCGGTGGGAGCGATCCTTTTAGCGACACTCCTCAGCGTCTTCCTCGGCTATATCCAGGTCAGCACGAGGTCGCCTTCCTGGTACCTTTACGACTTCAGCAATTTCGGGTCGGCGGTCGGCTTCTTCGCCAATCGCGACCACATGGGGACGTTGCTCCTCGTCGCGATCCCTTTCATCGCGGTCGTGCTCGCGAACGGAAGGGGTCGCGAGCGCGGCGAAGCTCTGGCGATAT
>DASZYL010000204.1:0-3485 GCA_035545385.1 Sphingomicrobium sp.
GTTCCGAAGATGCTCATCTCTATCCTCCTGCTTCAAAATGAATGCGTAACGACCTAGCGGGCGAGTAACTGGCCGGCTGCTCCCAGGATCTGGCCGAGAATGCCTCCAGATGGATCGGACTGGCCGAGGCGACCGCTCTCGGCTCCGCCGGTCTCCCGGGTTGAATGGCCAAGGCCCCCACTTGCGTGTTTCACCACGTAGCCCGCGGCGACCATTGCGAGGATCGGAAGCATCTTCTTCAGGAGTGAGGGCTCCACTCCGGATTGGGCGGATGCCGAGGCGGCGATCGCGCGGCTTCCGTCCTTTGATCCGAAGATCTGCCCCAGGATCTCGTTGCCCTTGCCGGTGTCGGTCGGCTCGCTCGACGTCGCGTCATCGAGGAGGCTGCCTCCGCCGAGGCCTCCAATCACGTTGAGAAGGCCGCCAAGCCCGCCAAGTCCCGGAAACGCGCTCGGAGTGGCGGAAGTCTCGGCTTCGCTCGCCGCAACAGGGTTCTGAAAGGCCGAAAGGATGGATGGCAATAATGTAGCCGCACCCCGTTCGGCCGTCGCCTGGTCGACCCCGAGCTCGCGCGAGATCGCGCTGACCGCTCCGGTCTGCTCCAGCATGTCATCGATGTTCATGGATCGGTCCTCCTGCTCCCCTCCCTGGGTTGCTTCAGAGACCTCTCCCCCCGGCTTGAGGCCTTTCGATCAGGAGACGACGAAGGTGACCTTCAGGGTCACTCGCCACTCAACAATCCTGTTGTCGCGAACGATGGCCTTTGTTCCTTTGACCCAGGCCCCCTGGATCCCCTTGATGGTCTCGCCAGCCTTGGTGATGCCATCCTGAACGGCTGCCTCGATGCTTTCGGTCGAGCTCGAGATGATCTCCACTGTCTTTGCGACGGACATTGGCATTCTCCCGTTGGGACCGTCGTCCGACACCTAACCCAGGTCAGAGTCAATCAGCATTAAGCCGACGTCCGCTTTTCGGGCGGCCAGTTGCACCGACCTCGATGGCGGGAAGGAACCTCGCAAGGGCGCGCCTCGCGGCAAACACGAGCCAAAGTGAAACGATAACCAGGAACAAGGCGATCGCGGCAGCGGCCAACGGGTTTGCGATCGCCAGCGCAAGCAATCCGCCCGTCGCCACGTCCTCGGTCGTCGAGACCGCGACATTGGAGAATGGCTCGGGGCTGGCATTGATCAGGGTCCTCGCACCTGCCTTCCCGGCATGCGCGAGAAAGGCGGCTCCTCCGCCAAGGAGCAGGCTTCCGACCTGCCAGGCGGGGCTGTTCCCATCGATGATCGCCATCGACAGCAAGGCCGCGCCCAAGGGACGGATGATCGTATGGACAGTGTCCCACAAGCTATCGACCCATGGCACCTTGTCAGCAAAGAACTCGGCGAGTGCCCCTAGAGCCGCGATCGCGATGATCCAGTTGTTGGCAAGCACATCGAGGCCATGCAGCTCGTTGGGAAGTGCGATCCAGCCAAGCCTCATCGCCAGCCCGACCGCGAAGGTGACGAAGTAAAGTCTCCAGCCTGCAAGGAGGCTGACAGTCGAAGCCAGGGCGATGAGCTCAGCGGGAGACATTGCCTGTCAGATGGTCCTCGGGCGCGCTCGTCGCTCGATAGTCCAATCCGGGTTTCTTCGGAAGAGAAGGACGACCCCGTCCCCGGACAAGAGCGCCCCTGGTCCAGTTCAGCCGACGTCGGGCCGACCCGCTGGCATCGTGAAGGTGAAGCGCGTCTCCTCGGGCGTCGAGGTGACTTCGAGCGTGCCGCCGTGCGCCTTTGCGATTTCCGACGCGATATAGAGGCCGAGCCCAAGCCCGTTGCGGCTGGAGCGCGTCGCTCCCCGGAAGAATGGATGGAACAGGCGCGCGATCACCTCGGGCGGGATCGGATCGCCGGCATTGGCGACGGAGAGCCTGAACTCGCCGTCCGCGGTGGAAGCTTCGAACCTCACCGGCTTGTCGGTTGATCCATGGGTAAGGGCATTGGTGAGGAGGTTGGAGGCAAGCTGGCCGATGCGGCCACGATCGCAATAGACCGGCTCCTCGATGTCGATCGCGTCCTCGATCGTTCGTTCAGGATCGATCCTCCGGACTTCCGCGACGACCTGCTCGAGGACAGGAGTCAACGGAGCATCGCTGTTCCGCTCGACCAGGAAGCCGCCACCAAGGCTGCCGCGGGCAAGGTCGAGGAGATCGTCCACGAGCGACGAGGCGCGCTCGAGGCTGCCGTTCATCTCCTCGACGATGGCGAGGCCCGATGGGCTCAGCTGCTCCCTGCGCTTCAGGAGCCTCAGACCTGCAGCAAGGGCGGCGAGCGGGTTTCGAAGGTCGTGGCCCAGGACCGCGATGAACTGGTCTCGAAGAAGCGCGGCTTCGCGATGAGCTTCGGATTCCGCCTCGGCCCTGGCCCGGGCCTCGAGGAGCGTGCGCTCATAGGTCCGCCGGTCAAGCGCCCTGAACAGGGTGAGGCGCGTAAAGAGGTGCCGACCGCTCGAATCGCGCTTCTCGGCGGCATTGCCGATCGTCGGCACCTTCTCGCCGTCGGCGGTGAGGAGGTCGAGGGCGATCTCGTGCACATGGCCCTGCATCCTCAGGAGCGGCGCCAGGTGCGTTTCGAAGGCGATCTTTCCGCCAAAGCCGAGGATGTCGTGCACCGGCCGTCCGACAAGCTCGTCGGCAGGGCTTGAGAGCCACTCGGCGAGTGTTCCGTTGACCTTCGCGATCCGGCCGTCGGGAGCGAGCGAAACATAGCCGCACGGCGCGGTTTCGTAGAGGTCCTCGAGGTCTTCGACTGAAGGCGTGCTAGACAAATTCGCGGATGACCTCCGTCAGCTCTTCAGGCGCGCTGAGGTTTGGGCAGTGCCCGGTGGCGCGGAGCTTGCGATATTCGCTGCGCCTGAGCTCGGAGTGGACATATTCACCGACAAAGGTCGGGGCAATGATGTCCTCGCTGCACTGGACGACGAGGGTCCGCGCGGGGACTGCGGCAAGGTCGGAGCGATTGTCCGAAAGGAAGGTCGCCCGTGCGAAATCCCGCGCGATCGCGGGATCGGTCCTGCAGAAGCTGTTCTCGAGCCGGGCGCCGAGCTCCGGCCGTTCGGAATTTCCCATGATCGCAGGCGCCATTGCGGCCGACCAGCCGAGATGATTGTCGGCGAGAAAGTCGAGCAGCTCCTCGATCTGCTCCCTCGAAAAGCCTCCGCGGTAATCCCCGTCGTCAACGTAGCGCGGCGAAGGCCCCACCATGACGAGCTCGGAGAAGAGCTCGGGGGCCTTGATGCTGGCGAGCGCGCCGATCATCGAACTTACCGAATGGCCGACGAAAACCCCGCCTTCGATTTCGAGGGCCCGGCCGATCTCGATCACGTCCTCGGCATAGCCCTCGAGGCTCGAATATCGCTCCGGCGAATAGGCTCCAAGGTCCGACTGGCCGTGTCCGAGATAATCGAAGAGCACGACTCGAAAATCGCTCTCGAAATTGCGG
>DASZYL010000205.1:0-3319 GCA_035545385.1 Sphingomicrobium sp.
ACTTGCTGCGCTGCCCTCGCTCGACGAGCTGCGTGCGACCATCGTGGGCCTCATCCAGGCACCCGCGACCAAGATCGCCCGCACGATCAACGAGCCCGGCGCCCAGCTCGCCCGGGTCTTCGGCGCCTACGCGGCCCAGGCCGCTTAAGCGACCTTCTATTCATCAACGCACGACAACATGGGGGCGACGCGCCCCACAAAGGAGTATCAAATGGCTGACATTGCTAAGCTGGTCGACCAGCTTTCCGAACTGACCGTCCTCGAGGCCGCGGATCTCGCCAAGGCGCTCGAAGAGAAGTGGGGCGTCTCGGCCGCGGCTGCGGTCGCGGTTGCGGGTCCCGCCGCCGGCGGCGCCGCTGCCGGGGCTGCTCCGGCCGAAGAGAAGACCGAGTTCGACGTCATTCTCACTGGCGACGGCGGCAAGAAGATCAACGTGATCAAGGAAGTCCGAGCGATCACCGGCCTTGGCCTCGGCGAGGCGAAGGCGCTGGTCGAGGGCGCTCCGAAGCCGGTCAAGGAAGGCGTCAACAAGGAAGAAGCCGAGAAGATCAAGAAGCAGATCGAGGATGCCGGCGGCACCGTCGAGCTCAAGTAAGCTTCTTCGAAAAGGCTACAGACAGAAAAGGGCGGCTCCCAAAGGGGCCGCCCTTTTTTCGTGAGCTCACGTGTTGGTTCGGCCGCGATCCTCGCGAGGGACGGCGTCGTTTGCCGTTGAATCATTGTCGGTATCGCCGGCGAAGCTGTTCTCGCCCTCGATTTCATGGGGGTCCTCGCCGGTCGCGAAACTTCCCTTCGACTGGCCGATTCCGGGATTTCGCTCGAGGTCGTCGGGACCGACCATCCTCCGGGCGCGCTCCTTGTTCGTCGTCATTCGCTCGTCCTTCCTCGGGGCTATTTCCCCGAAGAACGCCGTGCGGCTCGGCCCGGTTTAGCGAACGATCGCACAAGAACCGCGCTTCAGCGGGTCGGAAGCTCGATCCGGGCCTCGAGGCCCCCGCCCTCGCGGTTCTTGAGGACAAGAGCGCCGCCATGGGCCTCGGCGACAGCCTTGGCGATGCTGAGGCCGAGCCCTGCTCCACCAGTCTCGCGGTTGCGCGAGGGCTCGCCCCGATAGAAGGCGGATGGCGCGCGCTCGGCTTCGCCGGGGCCAAGGCCTGGACCATTGTCGAGGACCGCGATCGTCGCAAGGTCCCCGGCGGCGCTGACCTCGACCGTCGCATCTCCTCCATATTTGAGGGCATTGTCGACGAGGTTTCGAATGGCCCTTCGAAGGAGCACCGGCTGGACCTCGAGGAGGTGCGGGCCGTCGGACCTGAACTCGACACCATGGCCGAGCTCGCCGAACTCGCCGGCGATCGAGCGGGCAAGCTCTGAAATGTCGCTGGCCTCGAACGGCTCGCGCGACCTTCCGACCCTTGCGAGCGTCAGAATGTCTTCGAGGGTCGCGGTCATTTCCTCGATGGTCGCGATCATCCGTTCGCGGTCCTCGGCCGGCTCCACGCTCTCGGCCCTGATCCTCAGCGAGGCGAGCGGCGTTCGAAGGTCGTGGCCGATGGCTCCGAGGGTCCTGTCCTTCTCCTCGAGAAGATCGGCGAGCCGCCGGTTCATGGCGTTGAACGCCTCGATCGCGTTTCGAAGGTCCGCGGGCCCTCGGGGCTCCACTTCGCGTGGCTCGTTGCGGCCCTGGAAAGCCTCGGCGGCGCTGGTCAAATCGCCGAGCGGCCGAGCGAGGCGGACCGCGATGAGCACTGCGGCGGAAAGGACGAAGAGGTAGAGGAGAAGGGTCGCAAGGCCGAGTTCGGGCGTGAGGAGCGGCGGCTGGCCAGGAACGTAAAGCCGCGCGTTCAGCCATTGGCCGTTCGAGAGCTCGACGGAAAGGAGCATCGACTGGGAGGACCTCCGGCGAGCGCCGTCGCGGCGCTCGCGTGGATTGGGATCGAGCGCCGCCCTCACCTCGCGCTCGGCAATGCCCGCGGCCTTCAGCGACTGGCGCAGCCGGTCCTCGGTGTCGCCGCGCCGGTGCATATCACCGCCAACCGAGCTCCTGTCGCCAAGCTCGTAATGGGCGCCCCTGCGCGAGGCGTCGCCAAGGACGAGCGCCTTGAACTCCGGAGCGGCCTGGTCGAAGTCGGCGGCCGTCGAAGTGAAGCGCGTGACTGCCGGGGTATCGATCTGCGCCCGGTTGAACTGCTGGCGCTGGACGAGGACGAAGGCGAAGCTCGCGAGCTGGGCGAGAAGCAGCGCGATCCCGATGAGGACCGCCATCTGCCCGACGAGGCTCCTCGGGATGAGGCGTTTCACAGCCGCCGGACCTCGGCGGCAAGGGTGTAGCCTCCGCCCCACACGGTCTTGATGAGCCTCGGCTCCTTTCCTTCTTCCTCGAGCTTCCTGCGCAGCCGGCTGATGTGATTGTCGATGCTGCACTCGAACGCACCGAGCTCGCGGTGCTGGGTCAGGTCGAGAAGCTGGTCGCGGGTGAGCACGCGCCTTGGATGGGTGACGAAGGCGTGGAGGAGGTTATATTCGCCGGTCGAGAGCGGGACCCTTCGTCCCGCCTTGTCGACGAGCTCGCGCTCGCCGGTTCGAAGCACCCAGTCCCCGAAAGCGAATGCCTCGGCGTCGGGAGCCTTGACGCTGTCATTGGAGGAGCGGCGGAGCACGGCCTTGATCCGGGCGACGAGCTCGCGCGGGCTGAACGGCTTGGTCACATAATCGTCGGCTCCAAGCTCGAGGCCGACGATCCGGTCGGTCTCCTCCGCCTTGGCCGTGACGAGGATCACCGGGATCCTGCTGGTCGCGCGGATGAAGCCGGTGAGTGAAAGTCCGTCCTCACCCGGCATCATGATGTCGATGAGCGCGATGTCGATCGCGTGCGCGGCGATGATCTCGCGCGCCGTCCCTGCATCCCGCGCCTTCGACACGCGAAAGCCGTTCTTCGACAGATAGGATGCGAGCGGATCGAGGATGTCGCGCTCGTCGTCGACGATCAGGACGTGCGGTTCGCCGGCCATGCGGTCCTCTAGCGGCAGGTTGGAGAAAAGCGAAAAGCTCCGGGGCCGCAAAGCCCCGGAGCCGTGTTGAGCGTTCGCCTTAGAACGCGTTCGCCATCAGCGCGCCGATGATCCCGCTGGCGACGGCGACGAGCACCGCGTCATTTCCCGAGCGCACCCAGCGATAGCCGTAGGGGGCCGCGCGGAGGTGGTACTGGTACGCGTTCGAGATCACCATGTAGTTCGTCGCGTAGCGGCGATCGAACCGTTCACCGCGGCTCCAGCGATGCGCCTGGAAGCGGTTGTCGTTGCGGAAGCGGTTGTCGTTG
>DASZYL010000206.1:0-3018 GCA_035545385.1 Sphingomicrobium sp.
TAAGAGTGAAGAGGACGGGTTGTGAGTTTCATGAACTGGCTTGATGTCGAGCCGTCGCGGGAAATCGATCCCGTCCTCGATTGCCTAGCGTTCCTTGCCCGACAGGCGGACCGGCCCTCCTCGCCGGTCCTGCTCCGGGCAGGGCTCGCGCTCTCTCCCGACGGGCGCCTGCCCTTCCACCAGGTCGAGCCCGCGCTCGACCAGGTCGGAATGCGCGCCGACCCGATCGCGCGGAGCCTCAGGGCCTGGCCCTCGGGCAAGTGCCCTGCGATCCTCGAGCTCGAGGAAGATAGGGCAGCCGTCCTTCTCGACATCCGCGACCGCGACGGGCTCATCTACGCGCCCGGCCTCTCCGAGCCGATGTGGATCAAGATCGCCGAGCTCGAGCCTTATTATACCGGGCGCGCAGTCGTCGTCGAAACCGATCCGACGCGCGAGCGCGAGAACGAGCGCCCGTGGGACGAGGCCAAGCGCCGCCACTGGTTCTGGTCCGAGATCTGGAAGGTTCGCCGCGAGTTCTGGCCCGTGCTCCTCGCAGCGCTCATCGCGAACATGCTGGCATTTGCGATGCCGCTCTTCACGATGAACGTCTACGACAGGGTCATCCCCAACAAGGCGGTCGCGACCCTCTGGGTGCTTGCGCTTGGAGTTCTCCTCGCGCTCGCGTTCGATTTCACGCTCAGGGTCGCAAGGGCCCGCCTCATCGACGAGGTCGCGAGGAAGCTCGACGCCAAGCTCTCGCAGAAGCTCTTCGAGAAGGTGATGAACCTTCCGATGTCCGACCGGCAGGGGAGCACGGGAGCGCTCGCGAGGCGAGTCTCCGACTATGAGTTCGTTCGCGACTTCTTCGCCTCGACCACGGTCGTCCTCGCCGTCGACATGACCTTCATGGTCCTGTTCCTCGCCTTCATCCTCGTCGTCGGCGGCTGGCTCGTGCTGGTCCCGCTGGTCGGGATCGCCGCCATGCTGACCGCGGGGATGAGCCTCCAGCGGCAGATGGGGAAGGTGGCCCTCGACGCACAGGCCGATTCCAGTCTCCAGCACTCGGTCCTCATCGAATCCATCTCTGGCGCTGAAACGCTGAAGGCCGCGCGCGCCGAAGGCCAGATGCTCGGCCGCTGGCGCCGCTATTCGGCGATGAGCGCCGCCACCAACGAAAATATGCGAAGGCTCTCGGCGGTCGCGGTCAACCTTGCGAGCATCTCCCAGCAGTCGATCAGCATCGGCCTTCTCGTCGGCGGTTTCTACCGCTTCCAGGAAGGCGCGATGACGATGGGCGCGATCATCGCGATCATCATGATCTCCGGGCGCTCGCTCCAGCCGGTCGGCCAGCTCGCCTTCCTCATCACTCGCGGCAAGCAGGCCTTTGCGACCCTCGCATCGCTCCAGCGGATGATGGAAGCCGAGGACGAGCGGCAGTCGGCGATGCGGAGCATCGTCCCCGAGATCCGCGCCGGCCATATCGAGCTTCGCGATCTCACCTTCCGCTATCCCGAGGCTTCGCGCGACGCGCTTTCGCACGTCAACCTCAAGATCGAGCCCGGCGAGCGGATCGGGATCATCGGCCGGGTCGCCTCGGGCAAGTCGACCCTGGGACGAGTCCTTTGCGGCCTCTATGCGCCGAGCGAGGGCGAACTCCTCGTCGACGGATTGGACAGCCGCCAGTACCACCCGCACCAGCTGCGCGAAGCCTTCCGCTTCGTCAGCCAGGATGCCGACGTCTTCAGCGGCTCGGTCCGCGACAACCTCATGCTGGGAGCGGCCCAGGCCGACGACCAGCAGCTGATCGACGCCGTGGTCCGCTCGGGCGCCGACATCTTCCTCTCGCGCGACGCCGCGGGGTTCGACCTCCAGGTCGGCGAGCGGGGAGGGCGCCTCTCGGGCGGCCAGCGCTCGCTCCTCGTCCTTGCACGGGCCCTCGTCACGCCGTCGAAGATGCTGTTCCTCGACGAGCCCACGGGCTCGATGGACACGCAGACCGAGCTCTATTTCATCGAGCATCTGAAAACCGCGATCGCGCCCGACCAGGCGCTCATCGTCGCGACCCACCGCCACAACATGCTCTCGATCCTCAATCGCCTGATCGTGATCGACGGCGGAAAGATCATCGCCGATGGGCCGAGGGACCAGATCCTGCGGCACCTCACCGGCGCTTCGAGCCAGCAGAAGGCCGCCGAATGACGAGGCTTGGCCACAAGCGCGCCGGGCTTGCTGCCGGGGCGCTCCTCCTCTTGGGCGGGATTAGCGCCGCCGTTGCTCTTCTCCCGGCGCGCGAGAGCGCGAGCGCTGCAGTCACGACCGCCCTTCCGAATGCCAAGGCAGCCTCGCTCATCCAGGCGACGAGCGGAACGGCGATGAGCGACATGCGCGCGATCGGCGACCAGGCGCGGGTCATCAACGCCGCGCTTCCCTTCGCCAACGGCCCGCTCCACCAGGCCGAGGCCTTCGTCCTTAAGGGAAATGACCTCGACCAGCGCCGGGCTCTCCTCTGCCTCACCCAGGCCGTCTATTACGAGGCCGGGTTCGAGCCCCTGGAGGGACGCCGTGCGGTCGCGCAGGTGGTCCTCAACCGCATGCGCCACCCGGCCTTCCCCAAGTCGATCTGCGGAGTGGTCTACCAGGGCTCGGGAACCGGCACCTGCCAGTTCACCTTCGTCTGCGACGGGGCGCTCTATCGCCGGCCGGCGGCGGACGCCTGGAGGCAGGCCGAGCAGGTCGCGAGGGCAGCGCTTTCAGGCTATGTCGAGACCTCGGTCGGCGAAGCCACCCACTATCACGCCGATTATGTCGCCCCGCGCTGGGCGCCGCTCCTCGCCAAGGTCGCCGAGATCGGGCAGCACATCTTCTATCGCTGGCCGGGGGGCTGGGGTCAGCCCGCCGCCTTCAGCGGCCATTATATCGGCGAGCCGCGCGATCCCTTGAGCATGCGCCCGCCGATGCCGGTCGCCGGCAATTCGGTCGACGGCTCGACCGATGGAGCAAGGCTCGCCGAAGCGGGTCCGCCGGTCCCGCGCGCCG
>DASZYL010000207.1:0-11457 GCA_035545385.1 Sphingomicrobium sp.
GTTCGAGCCCGCCGAAAGCAAGATCTACCGCCACCCGACCTTCTACGACATCCCTGACGAGGTGAAGCACATCTGATGGCGACCGCTTCGCCAGTCATGGACGTGGACGTGCGCCACGAATATCTGCTGCGCCTTGGCGACGATGCGCTGGTCCTTGGCCAGCGCCTCTCGGAGTGGTGCGGCCACGGGCCCGTGCTCGAGGTCGACATCAGCCTTGCCAACCTCGCGCTCGACCTCATCGGGCAGGCGACCCTGTTGCTCTCCGAAGCCGGCGACGGCGACGAGCTCGCCTTCCACCGGGACGTGCTCGACTTTCGAAACTGCCTGCTGGTCGAGCAGCCCAACGGCGACTTTGCGCAGACGATCGCGAGGCATCTTCTCTATACGACCTTCCAGCACATGCTCTTCCAGCGGCTTCAGGGATCGAGCGATCGCTTCCTTTCCGAATTCGCGCACAAGGCGGTGAAGGAAGTGGCCTACCATCGCGAGCTCGCGTCGGAATGGACGATCCGCCTCGGTGACGGGACTGAGGAGAGCGCGCGGCGAATGGCGGACGGTTTGGACTGGAACTGGCGCTTCGTGCCCGAGCTGTTCGAGGTCGACGAGCTGCTCAAAGCCGCGGTCGATGCGGGCATCGCGCCCGATCCTCTCAGGTTCGAGGAAGAGTATCGCTCGGCGATCGCCGCGGTCCTCAAGGAGGCCCGGCTCGACGTTCCTGCCGACCAGCGGGCGATCCTCGGCGGTCGCCGCGGCCATCACAGCGAGCATCTCGGTCACCTGCTTGCAGTGATGCAGTTCCTGCCGCGCACCTATCCCGACGCAAAGTGGTAGTCTAACCCCAGGGCCATGGCTGAGCATTTCCACGCGCTGCGTGTCGCGCAGATCATTCCCGAGACAAGCGAAGCCAATTCGATCCGGTTCGAAGTTCCTCCCGAGCTTCGCGAACGTTTCGCGTTCAGGGCCGGCCAGCACCTGACGCTCCGGGCGACGATCGAGGGCGAGGAGGTGCGCCGCAATTATTCGCTGTGCACGTCTCCGGACGAAGGAGAGTGGCTGGTCACGGTCAAGAGGATCGGTGGCGGGCTATTTTCGAACTGGGTCGGCGACCGGCTGAAACCGGGCGACATGCTCGACGTCATGCCGCCACACGGCAGCTTCACCACCGAGTTCGATCCAACGCGCTCGCGTCACCTCGTTGGGATCGCTGGCGGTTCGGGGATCACCCCGGTCATGTCGCTCATCAGGACGATGCTCAAATCTGAGCCGTCGAGCCGATTCACGCTCCTTTACGGCAATCGCGACAGTTCATCGGTGATCTTCCTCGAGGCACTTGCCGGCCTCAAGGACCAGAACATGGGGCGCTTCGAAATCTACCATTTCCTCGATCAGGAAGAGCAGGACATCGAGCTCTTCAACGGGATGCTTGGGAGGGAGCGGCTCGAGGAGGCGATCCCGGCGCTGGTTCGCGACGCCGCGGGGGTCGATGGGTGGTTCATCTGCGGCCCCGGACCGATGATGGACGCGGCCGAGGGGGTTCTTCTCGATCGAAGCATCGCACGAGAACGAATCCATATCGAGCGCTTCACGGCCGACCGCCCGCCAGAAGCCGTCGCTCTCGAGATGGAGGAGCTCAAGAGAAGCGCGGAAGGCGCGAGCGTGGCCGTCACGCTCGACGGCCGGACCCGAAGGGTTCCCTTCACCGCCGGCAACATCCTCGACAGCGCCCGCGCGGCGGGGCTCCCCGCGCCTTTCGCCTGCAAGGCCGGCGTCTGCGCGACGTGCCGCGCCAAGGTGACCAAGGGAAAGGTCGAAATGGCCGCTCGTTATGGCCTCACCGACGAGGAGGTCGCGGCCGGCTACGTTCTCACCTGCCAGTCGGTGCCGCTCGGCGACGGCGTCGCGGTGGATTACGACGCGTAACTTAGCTAATCGCCGTCAGATGCTGACCCGTACCGACGAGAAGGCAAGGGGCCTTTGCGACCTTCCGCCACACCAGCCCGATTCGCTCATCGCGCTCATCGCCCTGGTCAATGCCGATCCGAGACCGGACAAGATCGACGTTGGAGTGGGGGTCTTCAGGGACGGTGCCGGCAACACTCCGATCCTCAAGGTCGTCAAGGAAGCGGAGCTTCGCCTCAACGCGACGCAGGAGAGCAAGTCCTATTTGGGAAGCGCCGGCGACAAGCGTTACGCGGAGCTTCTTCGACCAATCATCCTTGGCGAGCATTCGACTGACGAGCGGATCAGCGGCTTCCAGACCCCTGGGGGTTGCGGAGCGCTCCGCCTCGGCTTCGAATTGCTTGCCATTGCCAATCCCAAGGCGAGGGTTCTCGTGGGGACACCGACCTGGCCGAACCACCCGCCGATCATCCGCGCGGTCGGGCTCCAGACCCTCGACTATCCCTTCTACGAGCGCGGCCAGGGCGCGGTCCGCTTCGAGGACATGCTGAATGCGCTCCGTTCGGCCGAACCTGGCGATATCGCTCTCCTCCACGGCTGCTGCCACAATCCAACCGGCGCCGACCTCGACGAGGACCAGTGGCGCGAAGTCGTGAAGGTCGTCAGGGAAAACGGCCTCATCCCCTTCATCGACATCGCCTACCAGGGCTTCGGCCGGGGCCTCGAGGAAGATGCCTTTGGAGTAAGGCTGACCCTCGAGAATTGCGACGAGGTCATCATCGCGCACAGCTGCGACAAGAATTTCAGCGTCTACCGCGACCGCGTCGGATCGCTCTGGATCAAGACTCCTTCGAAGGAGACGACTGCGAACGCCGTCGGAATCGTCTTCCAGGTCGCGCGCGAGATGTGGTCGATGCCGCCCGATCACGGGGCGGCTGCGGTTCGGATCATCCTCGACGACCCCGCGCTCAAGGAGCGCTGGCTGGTCGAGCTCGCAGCGATGCGGGACCGGATCAACTCGGTTCGCCAGCGGATCGCGGCCGCGGACCCGCGCTTATCCTTCATCGGCCGGCAATATGGCATGTTCTCGATGCTCCCGCTCTCGAAGGAGCAGGTGCTGAAGCTTCGAGAGCAGCATGCGATCTACATGGCCGAATCCGGCCGTTTCAACGTCGTCGGGATGGGAGATAGCCAGATCGACCGATTTATCGCCGCCGTGGTCGAGGCGATGGACGCCTGACCATGGCTGATCGCGATCCGGGAAAGGTCTCCGTGGACGTCAACTGGCGCGAGGTCGCACGGCTGGTGCTCACCAGCCGCGAGATGGACCGGATCGAGGAGCAGGAGCTCGTTCCCGCGAAGAAGGTCCTCTACCAGTTCAGCGCGCGCGGGCATGACATGGCCCAGGTCCTGCTCGGACTGAAGCTCAAGGATGGCGACGGGGTCTTCGGCTATTATCGTTCGAGGCCGCTGCTGCTGGCGCTCGGAGTTCCGCTCGCCGACGCGCTTGGCTCGGGGATGGGCCTTGCCGGAGGCTATTCCGACGGGCGCGATATCGGAGTCGTCTTCAACTATCCCAATCCCGGCGGCGCGCATGCGTTTCCGATGTGTGGCGGGGTAGGGGCCCAATATACGCCGGCGGCGGGCTGGGCGCAGGCGATCGCCTACAAGCAGCATGTCCTCGACGAGGGGCCGCTCGATTCCATCTCCCTCGTCCTCGGCGGCGACGCGAGCTGCGCAACGGGCGGATTCTGGTCCGCGTTAACCATTGCCACCACGCAACATTTGCCGCTGCTCATCTACATCGAGGACAATGGCTACGGAATCTCGGTTCCGTCGGAATATCAGACACCTGGCAAGAACATCGCAGCGAACCTCGCGAGCTTCCAGGGGCTGACGATCTTCGACGGCGACGGCACCGATCCCGGCGCGGCCGCGGCTCTTGTCGACCACGCGGTGAGCCACGTTCGAAAGCACCAGGCGCCCGCGCTCCTCAGGCTGACCGTTCCGAGGCTCGAGGGCCATAGCGCGCAGGATACCCAGGCCTACAAGAGCGCCGAGGAGATCGCCGCCGAATGGGCGCGCGATCCGCTGCCGAAGCTGAAGGCGCATGTCGCCCGGTTCCAGCTCGGCGAGGAGCAATGGGCCGATCTCGAGCGCGAGACCGCCTGGCAGGTGCAGGCCGCAGTTGCCGAGGCCGAGGCGCGCGGAGTCTCGTCGCCCGAGGAGGTCACAGGCAACGTCTTCTACGAAGGCGAGATGCAAAAGGTCGGCGGACTGTGGAACAGCGGCTACGAGCCGCCCCATTCGAGTGACGAGCCGGCAAGCGCTGGACAGCGCATCAACATGGTAACGGCGATCCGCCGCGTGCTCGACCAGGAGCTCGAGGCGAACAAGCGCGTAGTGGTGTTCGGCGAGGACGTCGGTCCAAAGGGAGGAGTCCACGCGGTTACCCTTGGTCTCCAGGAGAAGTTCGGGCGTGGGCGAGTCTTCGATACGAGCCTCAACGAAGAGGGGATCGTCGGCCGGGCCGTCGGAATGGCCCTTTCGGGCCTGATGCCGGTTCCCGAGATCCAGTTTCGAAAATATGCCGAGCCCGCGACCGAGCAGATCCACGATTGCGGGACGATGCGCTGGCGCACGAACAACCGCTTCGCGGCACCGATGGTCCTTCGGGTTCCCGGCGGCTTCTTCAAGTGCGGGGATCCCTGGCACTCGATGACCAACGAGGTCGAGTTCGTCCACAATCCCGGGTGGAAGGTCGCCGTGCCTTCGAATGCCGAGGACGCGGTTGGACTGCTTCGCGGCAGCCTTCGAGGCAATGACCCGGTGCTGTTCTTCGAGCATCGCGCGATGCTCGACGACAGCTGGGCGCGCCGGCCTTGGCCGGGGGACGATTATGTCCTCCCCTTTGGCCGTGCGAAGAAGACCCGCGAGGGCGAGACGATCACCATCGTCACCTGGGGCGCGATGGTGCCGCGCTGCGAGCTTGCGGCCGAGGGCATCAGCGCCGACGTGATCGACCTTCGGACGCTTCAGCCGTGGGACAGGGAGATGGTGCTCGAAAGCGTTCGCCGCACCCGCCGCTGTCTCATCGTCCACGAGGATCTTCGAACCGGGGGCTTCGGCGCGGAAATCGCCGCGGTCGTCGCCGACGAGGCCTTCCTTGACCTCGACGCTCCGGTCGCCCGGGTGACGATGCCCGACATCCCGAGCCCGCATCATCCCAAGCTCCTCGAATGGGCCGTGCCCTCGCCGCGGCGCATCCGCGACGAAATCGACCGTCTCGTGGGGTTCTAGAGTTGATCGAAGTCAGGGTTCCCGACGAACAGGAAGGCACCAAGGCCGTCGTCCGCGCCTGGCTGAGGCAGGTCGGCGACCTCGTGTTCGAGAACGAGCCGCTCGTCGAACTCGAGACCGACAAGGTCACCCAGGAGGTTCCGGCGCCCGCGGCGGGGGTCCTCGCCGAGATCGTGCTCGACACGGATTGCGAGGCGGTCCCGGGAGCGCTCCTCGCGCGCATCGAGACCGACGAAGCTGCAGGCGTCGCCTCCACTCGAGAAGTTCCGGGGGAGGCTGAGACACCACCTCCGAGAGCGAGTGTTGCCACGGGGCAAAATTCACCAGGAAACGGCGAGACCGAGACCCGGCTTTCTCCCTCGGTCCGGCGCGCGTGCCTTCAGCACGGGATCGATGCGAGCCGGATCCGGGGGACTGGCCGCGGCGGACGAGTCACTCGCGAGGACGTCGACCGGGCGATCGCCTCGGCCACGGTGGTGAGCGTCGGAGAACCCTCGACCGCGCAGCCCCGGCAATTCAATCCCAGCGACATCCCGCATGATCGCATGCGCCTGACGATCGCCGAGAACATGGCTCGAGCGGTCGCCGAGCAGCCGCACGTCACGGCCGTGTTCGAAGCCGATTTCACGGCGGTTGCGGCGCACAAGGCGCTGATGGCCGAGCGCGGGGTGAAGCTCAGTTACACGGCCTATATCGTCAAGGCCGCGGCCGAGGCGATGGCGGTCGCTCCCGCGATCAACGGCCGCTGGGAAAAGGACCGGGTCGCGATTTCGCCGACGATCGACGTCGGCGTTGGAACCGCGCTTGGCGAAAAGGGCCTCGTCGTCCCGGTCGTCAGGGACGCAGGAAAGCTCAGCCTCGAAGAAATCGCCTCGAAGCTCGACGATCTCACGCGAAGGGCGAGGGACGGAAATCTCGAGCGCTCAGAAGTCTCGGGGGGAAGCTTCACCATCTCGAACCATGGAGTCTCCGGCTCATTGCTCGCGGCGCCGATCATCCTCCACCAGGGACAGGCTGCGATCCTTGGCGTCGGCAAGCTCCAGAAGCGCGTCGTGGTCCGCGAGCTGTCGGGCGAGGAGGCGATCCTGGTGAGGCCCATGGCCTATGTGACGCTCACCATCGATCACCGAGTCGTCGACGGTCACCAGACCAACGCGTGGCTAAGCCGTTTCGTCGAGATCATCGAAAACTGGCAACGATCATAGGAACTTGAAACAACCGGTCAGGTTGACCTCCTCACTCAAGGGAGGAGCTCCATGGCGGATCAACGGACGGGTTCGAAGACCGGCAACAAGGCGCTGATCGGCGCCGGGATCGCGACCGTCGCCGCGGGGGCGGCGGCGGCCTTCCTGCTCTCCAAGCGAACCGGGAGCGCAGGAGCGCCGATCGAGAACATCAGCGATGCTCCAGATTATGTGTGGAGACGCGGCACCAAGAGCTACGAAACGAATCTCCTCGGGAACACGGTGACCGTTGGACGCCCGCGCGAGGAGCTCTTCGAGGAGTGGCGCGACTTCACCCGTTTTCCCGCTTTCATGGAGAACGTCGAAAAGGTCGAGAAGCTCGATTCCAAGCGCTCGCGCTGGACCATCAAGGGTCCGCTCGGTTCATCGATCGAGCTCGTGACGAGGATCACGAGCGAAGAGCCGGGACGATCGATCTCGTGGGTCAGCGAGCCTCAATCCGAGATCGAGACCGAGGGCAGGGTCGAGTTCATCGAGGCTCCTCCCGGCCGCGGGACGTTCGTTCGACTGACGCAGCGCTATTCGCCGCCTGGAGGTCGGATCGGGAAAGGGCTCGCCAAGCTGCTCCAGCGTGAGCCCAAGATCCAGGCTCGGCGTGACCTTCGGCGCTTCAAGCAGCTCATGGAAACCGGCGAGGTCGCGACGAACGCCTCGCCTTCGGGCCGCAAGTCCGAAACCCCAACCGAAGCCAGGATCTAGGAGAGCATCATGCGCGCATTGACTTGGCATGGCCGCCACGATGTTCGGGTGGAGACGGTGCCGGATCCTGAAATCGTCAATCCGAGGGACGCCATTGTGCGAGTCACCTCGACCGCCATCTGCGGGTCGGACCTCCATCTCTACGATGGCTACATCCCGACCCTTCGAGCCGGCGACATCCTCGGCCACGAGTTCATGGGCGAAGTCGTCGAGGTCGGAGCGAGGAGCAGCCTCAAGAAGGGGCAGCGGGTCGTCGTCCCGTTCACGATAAGCTGCGGCGACTGCTTCTTCTGCAAGAAGCAGCAATTCAGCGCGTGCGACAACAGCAACCCATCAGAGACCTCCGATGCGTCGCGCCTCCTCATGGGACACACGATGGGCGCGGCCTTTGGCTATGCGCATCTCACGGGCGGCTATGCCGGGGGCCAGGCGGAGTTCGTCCGAGTGCCTTATTCCGACGTGGGCCCGATCGTCGTTCCCGACCATCTCGAGGACGACAAGGTGCTGTTCCTTTCCGACATCCTTCCGACCGGCTGGATGGCGGCCGAGAATGCCGAGATCGAGGAGGGAGACACGGTTGCAGTCTGGGGCTGCGGGCCGGTCGGCCTGTTCGCGATTCAGTCAGCGAAGATCATGGGCGCCTACCGTGTCATCGCGATCGACCATTATCCCCACCGTCTCGAACTCGCCAGGCAGATGGGAGCCGAGATCCTCGACTATCGCGAGGTCGACGTTCGCGAGGCGCTTGACGAGATGACCGGCGGGACCGGTCCGGACGCGTGCATCGACTGCGTCGGAATGGAGAGCCACGGGCTCACCATCGACAACATCGTTGATACGGTGAAGGCGCACACGTTCCTTGGAACCGAGCGGCCACATGCTCTTCGCCAGATGATCCTTGCATGCAGGAAAGGGGGACGGCTCTCGATCCCCGGGGTCTATGGCGGCTTTGCCGACAAGTTCCCTTTGGGCCAGCTCATGGAGAAGGGGCTGAGCGTCAAATCGGGTCAGACCCACGTCCAGAAATATACGGCAAAGCTCCTCAAGATGATCGAGGAAGGGAAGATCGACACGACCTTCCTCATCTCGCACCACGCGTCTCTCGAAGAAGCTCCCGAGATGTACCGTCACTGGCACGACGACCAGGACCAGTACACGAAGATCGTCCTCAAGACGCAGTTCGCCACTCCCAGGAAGGACGAGAAGGAGCTGATCCATGAGCTCGCGTAAACTTGCCGTCGTCACCGGAGCCTCGAGCGGCATCGGACTGGAGATCGCAAAGCTCGCGGCGAAGGATGGATACGACCTCGTCGTTGCCGCCGACACTCCCTTCGTCGAGGCAGCGCCTGCGCTGGGCGAGTTCGATGCAAGGGTGGAGGAGGTGGAGGCAGACCTTGCGACGAGGGAGGGCGTCAACCAGCTCCTCTCGGTCATCAATGATCGCCCGGTCGACGTCCTCGTCGCCAATGCCGGCCACGGCCTTGGCCACGGGTTTCTCGATCAGGACCCCGATGAGTGGCAGCACGTCATCGACACCGACATCACCGGCACTCTGCTCCTGATCCAGCCCATCGTTCGGAAAATGGTCGATCGGGGCGAGGGGAGGGTCCTCATCACAGGCTCGGTCGCCGGTCATCTCGCGGGTGCCTTCCAGGCCGTCTACAACGGCTCGAAGGCGTTCATCGACAGCTTCGCAGCGGCGCTCAACGAGGAGATCAGGGGGAGCGGCGTCACCGTGACCTGCCTCAAGCCAGGCGCCACCGAGACCAATTTCTTCCACCGGGCGGAACTCGAGGACACCAAGATCGGGCAGGCGAAGAAAGACGATCCGGCCGACGTCGCAAGAACCGGCTGGGAGGCGATGAAAAAGGGCGAGCCTGCGGTCATCCACGGGATCAAGAACAAGCTCGAAGTGGCGGCCGCCGACGTGATGACGGATGCCCAGACCGCCAAGCTCCACCGCGCGCAGATGGAGCCGGGAAGCGCCTCGAAATAGGATCCGCCTCGGGAACGCTTCGAGGGCGAACGCGCTAGTTCGCCGTGGCCAAGCGCAGCAAAGAGGATGACCAGGACTTCGTCCGGCGGGCATTGATCGTGATCGGGCTCGCCGCGCTAGCGCTCCTCTTGTGGGAGCTGCGCTCGGTCTTGGTCCTGCTCTTCGGCGCGGTCGTCATGGGAACGATCATCCGCGCGATTGCCGAACCCATGACCAAGCACCTTCGACTTCCCGACGGGGTCGCGGTCCTGACCTCGGTCCTTCTCCTTGTCGCGATCCTTTTCGGGATCGGCTGGATGCTCGGGCAGGAAATCACCGCTCAGACGGACGCCCTTGCCCAGACCCTGCCGAGGGCACTGGCGCAGGTCGACGACTGGCTCGGCACTTTCGGGCTGGCGCACCCGTTTCAAACCTGGCTTTCCCAGCTTCACAACAGTGGCGGGACGTTGGTCTCGAGGTTCGGCAGCTGGCTGTCGACCGCGAGCAACGCCGTCGCCAATTTCCTCATCGTCTTTTTCGGAGGCGTGTTCCTCGCCTCCGAGCCGCGCTTCTACCGAACCGGCGCGATCAAGCTGATCCCCGAAGCTCGGCGCGGCCTCCTCTCGCAGGCGCTCGACGAATCCGAGCACGCGCTTCGTCTTTGGCTGAAGGGCGAAATCATCGCCATGATCGTCATCGGGGTGATGACGGGCGGGGGCCTGTGGCTGCTCGGAGTGCAGTCGTGGCTCGTCCTTGGAATTCTCGCCGGCTTCTTCGAATTCATTCCTTTTGCCGGGCCCATCCTCTCTGCAATCCCGGGGGTTCTGATCGCCCTCGTCCAGAGCCCCGAACTCGCGCTCTGGACGACCGGAATGTACATCTTCGTCCAGCACTTCGAGGCGTACCTCATCCAGCCGATCATCCAGCAATATGCGGTCGATGTCCCTGCAGTCGTGCTGCTGTTCTCGCTGCTTGCATTTGCGGTGCTTTTCGGGCCGATCGGGATCCTGTTCGCGGCTCCGCTTTGCGTCGTCACCTACGTGCTTGTGAAGCGATTGTACGTGATCGAGGCGCTCGACACTCCGACGCCCATCCCAGGCGAGGGCAAGCCCTGAAGAGGAGACCAGCAACCGATGCCCTTAAGAAGGAGCGTCGAGCGCGAGATCTCGCGCCTCCTCGCGGGCGGCGACGATGGAAAGCCGGACCTGCGTCTCGGGAGCTTCCCCTAGTCCCCCAAGCTCAGCGACCAATTCTGGCCGATGAGGTCGTGTCCGAAGGAATGATGCGGCCTTTCGTCATCGAGGGCGAAGCCGAAGCGCTCGTAAAGGCGCCGAGCAGAGGTAAGGACGCTGTTCGTCCATAAGGTCAGTCTGGCATATCCAAGGACTTTGGCGCGCTCGATACAGGTTCTGACCAGCAGTGCGCCTACGCCGGCTCCCCGGGCGTGAGGCTCGACGTAAAGGAGGCGGAGCTTCGCGATGTCGGGCGAATTGCCGCGGACAAGGAAGATGGACCCGACCATCTGTCCTCCCAACTCGGCAATCCATGCAGCGTCGCGAGCCGCGTCGAAGTCCCTGTGGAAGTCGGAAAGGATTTGCGCGACGAGAGCCTCATAATCCTGGTTCCAGCCATATTCCTCGGCGTAGAGGATGGCCTGTCTCGCAGTCACCAGGCCAAGGTCGCCGATGCGCAGCCCGCGCAGGGTGATCGGGGACGCGTTCGAACGAGCGTCCAGCACCTCGGCCATCGACCGGGCCGCCTCCACCAGGCGGCCGCTGCGACCTGCTCCAAGCTTGCTCAAGAAACCCGAGATGGCGCTATCGGTTCGGGCGTTGAGATCCTCGAAGGCGGCGCGCCCGGATGGAGTGAGCGAGAGCAATCGCTGCCGGCCATGGCTGGGGTCGGCCCGGCCTGCGACGAGCTCTTGTCTTGTGAAGCGCTTGAGGGTCCGGCTGATCTGGGCACGGTCCATCTTCAGGCAACGACCAATCTCCGCGGCGGTGCTCTCCGAACGCTGCGCCAACTCATAAAGGACGCGCGCTTCGCTGAGTGTGAAGGGACTGCCGTCGAGATGGGAGTCGAGCAGCCCGAGCTGGTTTGTGTAAAGCCGGTTGAAGGCGCGAAGGCTGCTGACCGCGTCGTCTCGATCGACCATGGTTCGACATTCGCCGATAATGTTGATTGAGTCAACAATATCGGACCTCGCCGGGATTCCCATTTCCGCGAGGGTCGGCTCACGATGACGCCGTGGCTCGGTCAAATCAGCTCGATATCGTTGAAATAGCTGTCCAGCTTTTCTCGCGCACTCTCTGTCAGGAGGACGCAGAGCGAGCGCCGGTC
>DASZYL010000208.1:0-12544 GCA_035545385.1 Sphingomicrobium sp.
CCGCAGCGCGGCGGGCGGCCCGGCGAGGGACCCAGCCGGGCCGCTTCTGACTGGGAGGCCCGCCCGGCGCGGGTGTGCCGTTTCGGACGAGAGGTGCGGGCCTCCGATCCGAATTTTGCGCGCTGCTGGCGAACAGGATCATTACAAAGAAATGAATTCTCGATGGAGCGCATGCGCGCGCAGAGCGGGGGGAATTGCGTTCGACGAAGAACAAAAATGGCGGCCAGCCCAACCGAGGATAAGGGCCGGCCGCCGTCGCATGCGCCGCGTGAGACTCGCCATCTCGGCTGCGAAGCTGAGCGTGTCGGGGTGGCGAGTCCCTGTCTTGGTTTAACCTGAAATTAATGTGAAGAAAGATTACCGAACGACAAATTACCCAAGGACAGATACCCAAGGTTAGGAGTGTCCTGACTTTCGCCCGAAGGGCCGCTAAGCCTCCTGCTCATGAGGAGCTTCACGGTTTTCGCCTTTGCGGCGTTCGTCCTTTCCAGCCCTGCTTCAGCTGCGCTCAATCGAGCCGAGCAGGGCATGATCGCTGCGGTTGATTCCGAACAGCAGCGAACGGTCCGGCTTCTCCAGCGCCTGGTCGACCAGAACAGTGGCACGATGAACAAGGCGGGCGTCCAAGCCGTCCGCGACATGGTGGAGCCCGAGTTTCGTGAACTCGGTTTCAAGACCGAGTGGATCGACATGAGTGCTTCGGGCCGCGCCGGACACCTCGTCGCGCGCCACGCTGGAAGCAGGAGTGGCAAGCGGCTCCTTCTCATCGCGCATCTCGATACCGTGTTCGAACCGGATTCGCCTTTCCAGCGCTGGACGGCTGAGGGGAATTTCGCGCACGGCCCCGGATCAGGCGACGACAAGGGCGGCATTGCCGTCATCATCGCCGCGCTTCGCGCAATGAAGGCCGCGGGAACCCTAAAGAGCGCGAACATCACCGTGTTCCTCACCGGCGACGAAGAGGATGCGGGAAGCCCTCTTTCAGTCTCCCGACGCGACCTCGTCGCCGAAGGCAAGAAGGCCGACATCGCCCTCGATTTCGAAGACTTGTCGGTGGAAGAGGGACGGGACATGGGCTCGATTGCCCGTCGCAGCGCCGGAAGCTGGACCCTTACGGTCACGGGCAAGAGCGCGCATTCGGCGGGGTGGGGTGGCCCTGGAGTCGGCTACGGTGCGATTTACGAGCTGGCGCGGATCATCGACGAATTCAGGAAGCAGCTCGGCGAGGACAAGCTGACGTACAACGTCGGCCTCGCGGGAGGCGGCCAGACCGCGACCCTCGATAGCGGGAAGATCCGGCTCGAAGCGACGGGGAAGACAAATATCGTCGCTCCGATCGCCGTCGCCCGGGGCGATCTTCGCGCGATCAGCCAGGACCAGATCGACCGGACGCAGGCGAAGATGCGGACAATTGTCGCGCAATCGCTGCCGGGGACCAAGGCCGAGATCAGCTTCGATGCCGACGCCTACCCGCCGATGTCCCCGACCGCGGCCAATCGCGCGCTGCTTTCGCAGCTCAACGGCGTCAATCGCGACATGGGCCTTCCAGAAATGGGCGAGCTCGACCCCTCGAAGCGCGGCGCCGGTGACATCAGCTTCGTCGCTGCGGACGTCGACGGGCTCGTGGGCCTTGGACCCTCGAGCTCCGGCTCGCACACTCCGGCCGAGCAGGTCGACGTGCCATCGATCTTCAAGCAGGCGAAACGCGCGGCGATCCTGATGAGCCGCCTTGCGGGACAGCGCCGCTAAGGGATCGGGAGAATAACTCCCCGCGTGATGCGATCCGCCGCATTTGATCGGCTCGAAACAGCCGCAAGGTGCGGCGCTGAAGTTGTGAGACACGAGGGGGCCATGCAACCAGTGGCCCGCTTGAGGGTTGAGCGTCACGCGGAGGTATATCCTTGCATCTCGGGAGTGAAGCGTTGGAGGGGGACCTAGAAAGCGTGCCGATTTCCACGTCCGACCCCTTCAGGCTGCTCGTCCAGTCGATCGTCGACTATGCGATCTACATGCTTGATCCGAAGGGATTCGTGACGAGCTGGAACTCGGGCGCCGAACGAATCAAGGGCTTCCAGACGGAAGAGATCGTCGGCCAGCATTTCTCGAAATTCTATACCGAGGAGGACCGGGCGGCGGGATTGCCCAAGAAGGTGCTCGACACCGCGCGCAAGGAAGGCAAGTACGAAGGCGAGGGCTGGCGGGTCCGCAAAGACGGAACGCGGTTCTGGGCGAGTGTCGTCGTGGACAGGATCAACGATGACAAGGGAAAGCTCATCGGCTTCGCCAAGATCACCCGCGACATGACCGACAAGCGCGAGGCGCAGCAGGCGCTCCTTGAGGTCGAGCGGCGCTTCCGGCTTCTGGTCCAGGGAGTCACCGATTACGCGATCTTCATGCTCGATCCAGAGGGCCGGGTCGCCAACTGGAATGCAGGAGCGCAGCGGATCAAGGGCTATAAGCCGGCCGAAATCATCGGCGAGCATTTCAGCCGTTTCTATTCGAACGAGGATCTCGATTCGGGCGTGCCCGCACGCGCGCTCGAGACAGCGCGCGAAACCGGGCGTTACGAGTCCGAGGGCTGGCGGGTGCGAAAGGACGGCTCGCGTTTCTGGGCAAGCGTCGTTCTCGATGCCATTCGCGAGGATGATGGCAGGCTGATCGGCTTTGCCAAGATCACTCGCGACATGACCGAAAAGAGGGAGGCCCAGCTGAGGCTCGAGGAGAGCCGCGAACAATTGTTCCGGGCGCAGAAGATGGAGGCGCTTGGCCAGCTGACCGGTGGCCTCGCTCACGATTTCAACAACCTGCTGACGGCGATCCTCGGCGCGTGCGAGCTCGGCCTCAGGAACGTCAACGATTCCGACAAGGTCAAGCGGATGCTCGAGGGCGTCCGGGGCTCGGCACAGCGCGGAGCGAACCTTACCAAGCAGTTGTTGGCCTTTGCGCGGGCCCAGCCGCTCGAGATCAGGCAGATCGACCTCAAGCAGTTCTTCGCCGATGTCGCGACGCTCGTCAGGCCCTCGCTTCGGAGCGACATCGAAGTTGTCACCGAAATCTCCGATCAGCTGTGGCCGATCGATGCCGACGCGGGAGCGCTCGAGCTCTCCTTGCTCAATCTTGCCTTCAACGCCCGTGACGCGATGAAGGAAGGCGGGACCTTGAGGATCAGCGCCCACAACGAGGTTCTCAAGGGAAGTCCGGACGGCCTCAAGGGTGAGCACGTCGTTCTCACGGTCTCGGACACCGGCTCCGGAATGTCGCGCGAAGTGATGGAACGGGTGTTCGAGCCCTTCTTCACCACCAAGAGCTTCGGAGAAGGCACCGGGCTTGGGCTTAGCCAGGTGTTCGGCTTTGCCAAGCAGATCGGCGGTGCCGTGCAGGTCGATTCCGAGCCTGGCAAGGGTTCGACCTTCACCCTCTACCTCCCCGCGAGCCACGGGGCGGGGTCCGCGCAGTCGCTGAACGGGGCCGCTCAACTCGGACGGGTCCTCATCGTCGAGGATGACGCCTTCGTTGCCGAGCTCGCCGCCGACATGTTCGGAGAGCTCGGGTTCGAGAGCATGATCAGCCACAGTGCCAAGGAAGCGCTCGAGCGCCTGGCGGGCGGAGACAAGCCCAAGCTCGTCTTCACCGACGTCGTCATGCCTGGCGGGATCACCGGCATCGAGCTTGCAAGAAAGCTTCGCGAGCGCTTCCCGGAACTCCCCATCCTCCTGACGACCGGCTACAGCGAGCAGGTCAACGTGACCGACGGCTTTCCGGTCCTCCAGAAGCCCTATCAGCTGAGCACGCTCGCGACCGCCATCGGCTCGCTCCTCAAGCAGGAAATCCCAGTCAGCTGAAGCGCTTGCCCGAGCGGCATTGACAGGTCCGCCGATAAGGAGCCTGATCCGTTCCGGTCGCGTTCTTCGAGGCGCGGCGTGGTGGGGGAATGGACATGCAAAACGCGGTTTCTGCGCGGTCTCCCGCGCACCTCTGGATCGTCGGGATCCTGGCTCTCTTGTGGAACTGCTTCGGCGCCTACGACTACACCATGACCCGGACTCACAATATCGCTTACCTGAAGTCCGCAATGCCAGGGGTCGACCCGCAGGTCGGACTCGCCTGGATCGAGTCGATGCCGCTCTATGCGCAGGTCGGGTGGGGCCTTGGAGTCTGGCTTGGACTGCTTGGATCGATCCTGCTCCTGATGAGGAGCCGGTGGGCGGTCTGGTCGTTCGGGATCTCGCTCGTGGGCGCGGTTCTCAGCCTTGGCTACCAGCTGCTTCTCGCTCCGCCGATGCCTGGAGCAGCCGAGAGCCCGGCGATGAAGGCGATTCCGATCGTCATCATCGTCATTGCGATCGCCTTGTTCCTCTACGCCCGAGCGCAGGAGAAGAAGGGCGTTCTGCGCTGACTAACTAGCCGCGGCGGCCGCCGAAGCGGGTCCGCTGCTGCTTGCCGAACCGGCCCTTGCGGGTCCCGGGCCTGCCCTCGGTCGAATGGCCGAGGGGGCGGGGAGCGACGCGCTCGAAATCGGGGATTCCCAGATCGTCTTCCTCGAGCCGGCGGATTTCGTCGCGGAGCCTCGCCGCCTCCTCGAACTCGAGGTCCGCCGCGGCCTTTCGCATCCGCTCCTCGAGATCCGCGATATAGGCCTGGAGGTTGTGGCCGACGAGGTGCGGGCGTTCCTCGTCGCCGGTATCGACGAGCACATGGTCCCGCTCGGAAACGTCGGCGAGAAGATCGGCGATGTTGCGCTTGACGCTCTCCGGGGTGATCCCGTGGAGCGCATTATATTCGAGCTGCTTCTCACGCCGCCGACTGGTCTCGGCGAGCGCCCGCTCCATGGACCCGGTTACCGTGTCGGCGTAGAGGATGACACGTCCCTCGACGTTGCGCGCGGCACGGCCGATCGTCTGGATGAGCGATGTCTCGGAGCGGAGGAAGCCTTCCTTGTCGGCATCGAGGATCGCGACCAAGCCGCATTCGGGGATGTCGAGCCCCTCGCGCAGGAGGTTGATCCCGACGAGCACGTCATAGACCCCGAGGCGAAGCTCGCGAATGAGCTCGATGCGCTCCAGCGTCTCGACGTCGCTGTGCATGTAGCGGACGCGAAGCCCCGCCTCGTGGAGATATTCCGTGAGGTCCTCGGCCATTCGCTTGGTGAGGGTCGTGACGAGGGTCCGATAGCCTTTCTTGGCCGTCAGCCTTGCCTCATTGACCAGGTCATCGACCTGGTCCTCGACCGGCTTGATCTCGACCGGTGGATCGATGAGACCGGTCGGGCGGATCACCTGCTCCGAGAAGACTCCCCCGGTCTCGTTCATTTCCCATGGACCCGGGGTCGCCGAGACGAACGTCGTCTGCGGGCGCATGGCATCCCATTCGTTGAACCTCAGCGGGCGGTTGTCGATGCAGCTCGGCAGCCTGAATCCATATTCGGCGAGCGTGATCTTCCGGCGGTGGTCGCCGCGCGCCATGGCGCCGATCTGCGGGACCGTCTGGTGGCTCTCGTCGATGAAGAGCAGGGCGTTGTCGGGGAGATATTCGAACAGGGTCGGCGGCGGTTCGCCGGGAAGGCGCCCGGTGAGGAAGCGCGAATAATTCTCGATCCCGGCGCATGACCCCGTTGCAGCGATCATCTCGAGATCGAAATTGGTGCGCTGCTCGAGGCGCTGGGCCTCGAGAAGCCGGCCTTCCGAGGTCAGCTCCTTGAGCCGCTCCGACAGCTCGTGCCTGATGGCCTCCATCGCCTGCTTCAGAGTCGGACCGGGCGTCACGTAGTGCGAATTCGCATAGACCTTGATGCTGTCGAGCGATGCGATCGTCTTGCCGGTCAGCGGGTCGAACTCGCTGATTTCCTCGATCTCGTCGCCGAAGAAGCTCACTCGCCAGGCCATGTCCTCATAGTGCGACGGGAAGATCTCGAGATTGTCTCCGCGGACGCGGAAGCTGCCCCGAGTGAACGCCTGGTCGTTGCGGCGGTACTGGAGAGCGACGAGCTTGCGGATGACCTCGCGCTGGTCGTCGACCTGGCCCTTCTTGAGGCTGAATGTCATCGCCGAATAGGTCTCGACAGACCCGATGCCGTAGAGGCACGACACGGAGGCAACGATGATGACGTCGTCACGCTCGAGGAGCGAGCGGGTCGCCGAGTGGCGCATCCGGTCGATGGCCTCGTTCACGCTCGATTCCTTTTCGATATAGGTGTCGGTGCGCGGGACGTAGGCCTCGGGCTGGTAATAGTCGTAATAGCTGACGAAATATTCGACCGCGTTCTCCGGGAAAAAGCTCTTGAACTCCCCGTAAAGCTGGGCAGCGAGGATCTTGTTCGGGGCAATGACCAGCGCCGGTCGCTGCCGGGTCTCGATGACCTTGGCCATGGTGAACGTCTTGCCCGAGCCCGTCACTCCGAGGAGAACCTGGCTCGCCTCGCCATTGTTCACCCCTTCGACGAGCTCCTCGATCGCCTGTGGTTGATCGCCGGCGGGCGAATAGTCGGCGACGAGCTTGAACAGCTTGCCACCTTCCGCCTTGTCCGGCCGCGCGGGCTTGTGCGGCACGAAGGTCTCGGCCGTTTCCGGTTCAGCCAGCGATGTGCGGATTTGAATTGGCATCAGGAGCTATATGGTCGCCGCGAACCACGGCCACAACGGAGGGCGCGATGCGCTTCGGGATTCTTGCGCACAGTTCTGAAGGAGCAGCGCTCTGCTACCTCACCTTCTGCCGCGAGGGCGCGGCCGAAATGGGGCGCTACATGCACCCTGACGTGATGCTCGACTGCACGGCAATGGCCCGGGCGATGCCCGCGTGGGAAGCCGGAGACTATCAGGCGGTGCGATCGATCATGGCGGAATCGATCGAACGGCTCGCTGGCGGCGGATGCGACTTCTTCGCCTGCCCCGACAATACTGCGCATATCGCGCTCGAGGAGGATGGGCCGGCTTTCGCGATCCCCGGGCTCAACATCGCCGACGTGGTGGCGGAGCAGGCGTCCGCTGCCGGAATGACCCGCGTTGCCGTCTTGGGGACAAGGTTCACGATGGCAGGACCGGTTTACCGGCGCGCACTTCCGGCGGTCGGGATCGAGCCTCGGTTCCCACTCGAGAGCGAGCGGTCGGACATCGACCGGATCATCTTCGATGAGCTGGTCGAAGGCGTCTTCAGCGACGGCTCGCGCCAACGCTATCTGAAGATCATCGAGCGGATGAAGAGAGAGGAAGAGTGCGACGGAGTAGCGCTCGTCTGCACCGAGATCCCGCTCCTCGTCTCGAGCGAGGTCTCGCCCCTTCCCGTGCTCGATTCGACCCGGCTCCTCGCCCGCGCGGCGTTCGAGGTGTGCGCCGGGAAGCGGGCGTTCCCGTCGTGGCGCGGCGGCCCCGTCAATGGCCGATGACCAACGCTGCTGGCTCTGCGAGCGAGCACTGGGGCGCCGGGTCGAACACCACCACCCGGTACCGAGGAGCCGGGGCGGCAGGGAGACTGTTGCCGTTCACCCGATCTGCCACCGGACCCTTCACCGGACATTCTCGAACGCCGAGCTCGCACTGTTCGGGACCAGCGCAGCAATGGTCAGGGCCGACCCGCGGATTGGCCGTTTCCTTGCGTGGATCGCTGGCAAGGACCCCGATTTCCACGCGCCGACGCACCGTCCGCACTGAAATCCGGCTTCCCGATCCGAAAACCTGGCCCTAATCGCCGCATCGAAGCGGGGGGCGGTCATGACATCATCGGAATTTCTCGGTCGGAGCGGAAGAGGCGTGGCCCTTGGCTACCTGCTCTTGTGGGGAGGCTCGACGGCGTACATCGCGCTGAATGGCGGCGACTGGGTCTTCCCGATCGCTTCGCTCCTGATCTTCGGCATCCTTCTCAGCGCGATCATCCTCTTCCTCACGAGGAAGATGGATGCACCGGCCCCGGAGGTTCCAAACCCGGCCCGCGAATCGCTCGGACTTCTCGGCTACATTGTCCTTTACGCGGTCCTCCTCGTCGGAATCCTCCTGGGCTCGATCAAGCAATGGATTCCGCCCGGCTCCGCCCAGGACCTTGCCGTCCTCGCCTACAAGCTCGTCATCCACGTCATCATCCCGGCAGGACTGATCCTCGTCCTCGGAGGGAGCGTTCGATGGCAGTTCGACGCGGGCTTGAGGCGGCGCGGCTTCTGGCCGTCGCTTCTCATCCTTGCCGCCTTGATGTTCGCGCTTCTGAGCGTCGTCAGTCCCTCGCTGAGGCAGATCGGAGCACTCGGCCTCGCTCCTGCGGCAGCACTCGCCTGGGTGCTTGGCTCATGGGCATGGAATTCGCTGGAAGCGGGCCTTTGCGAGGAGTTCCTGTTCCGAGCTTCGCTCCAGTCGCGGCTGACGGCCTGGCTGAGATCGCCCGTCGCGGGAATAGCGCTCACCTCCGTTCTCTTCGCGCTTTCGCACTGGCCCGGCCTCTACCTTCGTGGAGGTCCTGACGTTGACGGCTGGTCGAGCGACCCAATCCAGGTCGCAGCGTTCACGATCGCGACCCTCTCGCCATTGTCGGTCGCGCTTGGAGTCCTGTGGGCGCGCTCGAGAAGCCTTCTCCTCGTCGTCCTCGTTCACGGCGCGATCGATGCCCTTCCGAACACGGTCGATTTCGTTCGGAGCTGGAGCTAGCGGGCGGCGCCGCACCTTCTTATGCTTGTTGTTCAAAAGGGGGGCCACCATGAAGCGAGCCGCGTTTCTCATCTTCTGCCTCATTCCGCTCGGTGCATGCAGCAAGGGACCTGAGGTCCACGAGAGGAACGCGAGCGTTGAACAGGTCGCCAATGCGGTAAGCGCATCTGCCGCCGCCAATGAACTCTTTCTCAAGGCCGGCGAGTGGAAGGTCGAAGGCACGCTCGAGGAGATGATTGTCCCTGGCCTTTCTCCCGAAGCGCAGAGCCAGATGAAGGAGGTCATGGGCCGCCGGGGAAACAGCAGCTATCAATATTGCCTCACTCCCGAGCAGGCGAAGAAGCCGGGCGGCAGGTTCTTCAATCGCCAGGCCGACCGGAACTGCCGGTACGATCACTTCACGATGCGAGGCGGGAAGATCGACGCGGTGATGCGCTGCGCGGCTCCATCGGGGTCGATGGAGATGACAATCGAGGGCACCTATTCGCCCGACAGCGACTCGACGCACGTGGCGATGAACATGGAAGGTGGTCAGAAGATGACGATGAAGATGCGTTCCGAAGCCCATCGAATCGGTGAATGCACGCCCGAGGACTCAGCGCGCGCCGAGGCGGAATCGGGAACGAAGGGGTAGCTCTCCGAGTCTTCGTTTCAAGACTTATGGCCGTTACTGTCCTGCTCAACCGCCACGGCGGTGCGCTCGCGGCGAACCCCGGGCTTGCGGATCGCGCCGCAGCGGCGCTTTCCTCGGCAGGGCTCGAGCCCGACGTGGAGCTGCTCTCGGGGGGCGACTATGCGGTTCGTTGCCGCGCGCTTGCAGAGCGCGGCGACGAACTCGTCATCGTCGGCGGGGGCGACGGGTCGATCAACGCTGCCGCTTCGGCGCTCGCCGGTACGGCGACGAAGCTCGGCATCCTTCCGCTCGGAACCCTCAACCATTTCGCACGCGATCTCGCGATCCCGACCGACCTCGAGGAAGCGGCCCGGCTCATCGTCGGCGGGGAAGAGCGAAGCGTCGACATCGGTGAAATGAATGGACGGGTTTTCATCAACAACAGCGCGATCGGCCTCTATCCGCTGATGGTGATCGACCGCGACCTTCAGCGCAAAAGGCTCGGGCGAAGCAAGCGCCTGGCGATGATCATGGCGTCGCTGCGGACATTGGCGCGCTTCAACCACCATCGTCTCACGCTCACCGTCAACGAGGAGCGAACCGGCCGGGTCGATACGCCGCTGCTGTTCGTCGGCAACAATGACTATCGGATCGACATCGGCGCCCCAGGAAGGCGCGAGCGCCTGGACGGCGGGGAATTGTGCGTGCTCGTGATGCGCAAGAAGACCCGCAGCGGCCTGCTCGCAGCAAGCATCCGGGCCCTGTTCCGGCGAAGCCGGGGCGATGACATGGTGCGCCTGGACGGCGTCGAGCGGCTCCGGGTCACGGCTCAACGCCAGCATCTCGTCGTCTCGCTCGACGGGGAAGTGGTCCCCGCCGAAACGCCGCTCGACTACAGGATCAGAAAGCGCGCTCTGAAGGTCATCGCGCCGCCTATGCGCAACCAGGCTGGAAAAGGCCGCTAGGGACCTCTAAGCAGGCATCGTCGGCAAGGGAGTAACGCATGGTACTTCTGCCAATCCTCGTCGCAACCGGTCTCGCCAATGCGCCGCCTTCGGTGACGCGCGCGATCCAGCTCTACTCGCTTCGGCACTCCTTGAACGCGGGCGGACATGCCGCGCGGCCGGAGGAGCTTTTCCAGGCGCAGTCGAACGAGGATCTGGCAAGGAGGCGAACGGCGTTCGAGCGCTGCGCCAGCCTCGCCTCGTCCTCTCTTGGGAAGGCCCATGGTGAAGGCGCTTTCGGAGAAGCCGAATTCTATCTCGTCGGGTCGAAATATCGTGAGAACGGCGGGCTCCGGGTCTTCGTCACTGCGACCAGGGCAAGGCTCGCGAGCGGAGACAATCTTGCGCGAACTCTCGATATCTCTTGCGACATCGACTCGCGTGGGAATGTCCGGCGGCTCGACCTTGGAAGAACTGGCTAGGAACTCGTCGACCCCTGGCCGGGGAACCGGAGCCGTCCTAGCTTGGTTCGTCACGCGTCACGAAAAATAGGGGTGCCCTTGGCTAGCCAGGCTCAGTCCCGCGGATCCCGGCGTCGAGCGCGCGCGCTGCGCGTCGCGGGCCTCGCGATCATCCTCCTCAGCGCGGGAGCGGCCCTTCTTCCCGCCGGGAAGAGCATCTCCTCCGAGATGATCGGGGGCCTGCTTGTCGCGGCGGGCCTCATCGAGACCGTCGCGGGATCGCTTCGCCGCGAGGCTCGAACACTCGCAATGGCGGCGGGGATCGTGACGAGCCTTGCCGGGCTCCTGTTCATCCTCAATCCGACGACGCATTTTTTCCCGATCGTGACCCCGGTCATTGCCTGGCTGTTCATCAGGGGAGCGATCCTCGCGCTCGCGATCCGGCTGACCGAAGGCTCGGTGCGCACCTGGACGGCGATTTCCGCGGGCGTCGACATCGCGCTCGGGCTGCTCCTGATGGCGGGGCTTTCGATTGCGACGATCGTCATCAGCATCTTCGGTCCGACCGACACGCTTATCGCCAGCTTTGCCTGGTTCCTCGCTGCGAGCTTCGTCGCAAACGGCCTCCTGTTGCTCGAGGTGGCGAGCTGCGAGAAGGACGCCGTCACGCCCTAGCTTCGAGGTCGCAACGGCTTCATGACTTCGCAGGCGCTCTTCGATAAAGCGCCCCAAATGCTGCAGGTCTCGCCCAATTTCTCGGTCGACATCGTTGGCGAGATCGTGCGCAACGCCGTCGCTCCCGTCTTTCTCCTCAGCGGCATCGGGGCGTTCCTCAACGTCTGCGCATCGCGGCTCTCGAGGATCGTCGACCGCTCCCGCGAGATCGAGCCGAGGCTCCTCGCGAGCCGGGGTCACGAGCATGACCGCTGGGTGAGCGACCTCAAGATCCTCGACCGAAGGATGTCGCTCGTCAGCTGGGCGACGGGCCTCTCGGTGGTTTCGGCGCTGCTCATCTGCCTCGTCGTCGTGCTTCTCTTTGCGGGCAGCCTTGCTCGCGTCGGGTTCGGCAACGAAATCGCGCTGCTCTTCATCGCTTCGATGCTGGCGATCGGTGCCGGGTTCGCGGTCTTCCTCTTCGAGACGATGATCGCCGCGCGAGCGGTTCGCGTGCGTTCCGAGCTCCTCCAGCACACGGTGGACGAGGGCAGCTAGGCCGCCTATCCCCCGCACCTCCTCGCCAACAGGAGTGCATCAAGCCCAATGAACCACGAGACCAGCCACGTCCTCGATCGAGTCCTCGTGCTCGAAATGGTGCGAGTGACCGAAGCCGCAGCCATTGCCGCCTCGCGCCTCATCGGCCGCGGCGACGAGAAGGCTGCCGACGCGGCGGCAGTCGAAGCGATGCGCATGGCGCTCAACGAGCTTCCGCTCGAAGGGACCGTGGTGATCGGCGAGGGCGAGCGCGACGAGGCGCCCATGCTCTACATCGGCGAACATGTCGGGTCTGGCGACGGCTCGGGCCCCAGGATCGACATCGCCCTCGATCCTCTCGAAGGGACCACGATCACCGCCAAGGCGGGTCCCAACGCGCTTGCAGTGCTCGCGATTGCCGAGGCCGGGTGTCTCCTCAATGCGCCCGACACCTACATGGAGAAGCTCGCCATCGGGCCCGGCTACCCAGACGGAACGATCGACCTTGGAAGGACGGTCGGCGACAACATCCAGTCGGTGGCGCGGGCCAAGGGTGTCGAGCCCCAGGACATCACGGCCTGCGTTCTCGACCGTCCACGGCACGAAGGGATCATCGCCGAGCTTCGGGCGCTGGGCTGCGGGGTCCGGCTGATCCCGGACGGCGACGTCGCAGGAGTGATCGCGACGACCGACCCCGCGACCGGGATCGAC